>NZ_BAAHAP010000010.1:0-87169 GCF_054777495.1 Echinicola sediminis
CTGGAAGGGGTACAGGTGGCGGAGGAGGCATAGCCATTGGTAAAACGGACCCCGCCATTGGCGATCTTATCCATATTCGGGGTGCTGATTTCAGTAGCTCCATAAGCACTGACATCACCATAGCCCAAGTCATCCAAATAGATCACCACAATATTCGGCTTGACTGAAACTTCCGTTGTTTTTTCATCCGTCTTTTGCTGCTTACAGGCCCAGGTGCATAAAAGCATCAAAACCGTTAATAATGGGTTTAAAGAGTTTGGTTTCATAAAGTGTCGGTCATTATTGTTTATCAAGTTTAAGATTATTATTAACTGAAGCTATCTCCATTCTTCATCTTAATTCTGTATTTGCGAGGCGTAAACCCTGTTTTGGATTTGAAGAATTTTATGAAATTCGAGGGGTCAGTAAATTGTAGATGGTCAGTAATTTCATTGATGGTATTTTCGGTATGGACCAATAATAATTTAGCTTCAATTATCAAGCGATTGTTGATGAATTGTTTTGCTTGAAGCCCACTAACCCGTTGGGCGATTTTATTCAGCTGAGAGACGGATAGGTTCAATATTTCGCTATATGGTTCGAGGTGTTTTAAGTTCCTAAAGTGCTGGTTTATTAGAGTTTTAAAGGTCAACAATTGCCGGATTTCATGATCTTCAAAATTATATTTTTCTTTTTTTAATGTTAAATACTTCTGTAAAAGGAGGTTTATACATGCTTCGTATACATCATTCTTTTGGGACATAGGTACTTTAGTAAGAAGTAAAAATTGACTCAACAAATAATTAATGGAGTCTGTGTCAATTAAAAAAACAGGGGTATTATGGCTTAGTAAGTTTCGAAGGGTATGGGGATAATTGATCAGCTCGGTCTCATGAAAGCAAAGCTGATAACTTTCATAAACAGCGGAAAAATCAATATTAACTTGCCATTCAGGAGTTAAAATAACTGTGCAGGGAGATTTTATGTCAATAGATGTATTTCCGATTCGGAAATGTGAGATGCCTGAAACAACAAGAATAAAACGGTAATTTAAGTTTCCCTTCTCATATGAATTTGACTTCATTCCATACTTATATGATTGAGTGATCATTAACATTAGAATTAATAAACAAGGTTATTCTATTTGAAAATAAATTAAGCGGAAATTCATAAAAAGGATTGTCATAAATGTCTTTATGAGTAAATGAAATGTTTTTGTTGTTTAGAGTAGCAGCTATTTTCTGCTTCTGGAATAGAATATTTCAACAAGGGACAGGCGGGTGCTGCTCCTTTCCCTGCTGCAAATCCTTTTCCTCCGGAATAGGGTTACTGACAACTTAGAAAATTATCGGTTTGATGAAAGAGGCAAAAAGATGGCAGCTCAAACAAGAAAAGAGCAAAGGGATGAAAGTGTAAGGGTCTCAAGGCTTCCTTCGGGAAGCCTTTTTCCGTTAATTTATAAATGACGTTTCCATTAATTCGACCTCAGTTCTTGGAATAGCGAGATCCTTTGCAATAGATCTCCAGACCGATACTTGGTCCTTTATATGTTTGATAACCTCTTTTGCTTCATTGGCAGGTAAGCGAAAATACCGGGCTACTTCCATTGCTAGATCCAGATCCAGAGCATTGTCATTTTCTGAAATATTCAGTTTGAGCCCGGTTCCATTTGGAATAGGGTTGACATCGTAGGCAGGGGAAAGTGTCCACCCTGAAGAGGTTAATATAAAACCATGGTTACGGAGATGATCATCCGTATTGGATACACAAATATTGAAAACAATGCGCTTCCACAATCTTTTTAAATCTTCATCTACATCAGAGCCGTTTTGCATTAGAAATTCCACCAGGTCTAAATAGCTTACACCATCGTGGTAATCAATGCCATCTGTGTAACCTAAAAGCGTCATAGCAGAAGCAAAGTGAATCCGAGCATCATCCGCTTTACGGTCAAATCGTTTTGTAAGAAAGGTGTGTTGGTAGTGAGAAAACTTTTGAATGTTGGAAGGGGCCATATCGATTCCCGATCGGATAGCAAGCTTGTAAACCAGCATTTCCCAAGCACCAATATCATGGCCATCGTTTTGGCTTGGAAATTTAGCAATCCATAAACTTCCATCATTATCCCGGACATTTGCCTTTGGTCTGGCTCCACCAAGCGAAGAGCCTGGGGCCATTAACATATTGAGCCATTTTATATATTCCGGGTGATCGGGTGCATTTTCTTTTTCCAGTTGGAGACTCGCAAATTCTAAGTCCCTGAGAGAGGCGAATGGCTTAGCGGCCATTTCCTTATTGTCATCTAAAAATGGTCCGTCTATTGTGGTTTTAAAACGTAAACCGCCCATCCTATTTCCATCAAACACCCCCAAAAGATAATCGGATTCCATTAAGGTCATTGCCTTTCTTTCTTCCTTTCGTGCCTTGGCAGCTTCCTTTCGCATCATCAATACTCGCCCCCAGCGGTCAGGGGAGGAGTCCAAGAATAGGCCGAAATTTGGTTTGTCATCACTAAGGTACTGAGGACCCTCAAACAAATGTAAATCCGGGTCGAGTACTTGGGCATAGGTTGATCTTAACCAATCTGAATGGTAATGGAAGGAAAATATCTCCTTTCCCCTTGATGGGCTGGCAAATAAAGTGCCCATTAAGTACGGTGATTCGATGCCCTCCCAATGTGCATATACTAAAATTTCTTTTCTTTTTGATACCGTCATTTATTGCTGCTTTTTGAGCCTCGTTGTTTTAAGGTAAGCTCCGCATCTTGTATTTTTCTTCCAAGCACATCATCATTGGCAATGGAAAGTAGGTCTTTCTCAAGACCCAATACCAACAATACCTGTAGTACAATTCCAAGTGAAACTGCAGGGCTTCCATTTTCTAGGGAAGAGAGTGTTGGGCGGGAAATCCCGGCGCGTTCTGCCACCTGCTGCATGGTAAGTTTTCTACGTAATCTGGCCAATTTTATGTTCTCTCCCAAAACCTTCAATAATTTTTGGTTTTTGGGAAGCAAAAGGATATTGGTTCTGGACATAATGTTAAATATTATTTACAAATGTACATAAAATTGTAAAAAATATTTTTCATTATATTACAAAATATTACATTGTAAATAATGGGTGTGGTTACATTATCAACAGGAAAATTTTATTATACTTAGCAGGCAATAATGGTCCATTCGAAAAAAATACCTTAGGTTCTTTTAAAAAGTTCTTTATTCTATTGTCAGTCCTAATCTTCTACAAGTTCAACTAAAAAATCCAGGTCCTCATTGCAATCCCCATTGTATAAAACCTGTTCCAATATTGAGAGAGTTATGGGGATTTCTTTGTTGTGATGGATGGTATAAAATTCCCAGAGCTCGGTTTTTAATCCTTTTATGGCTTCCTGGATGGAAATAGTCCATTTTTCCCCATTGTCATTGATACCGCCTATCCGTTCTATTTGCCCTTTATAAGGACCTCCTGCTATTCTGTTCATAAAATGGACCCGTATCCTTTTCATAAAAATTCAATGATTAAGCTGCAATTTAAAAGAATGGTTAAAGGTATTCAAATCATTGGAGAGAGTAATACCTATAATGCGATAATATAAGTTGAAAGGCTTACTTTTTTACGAAGCACTACCTTCCCTTTTATTGCGTAAACTCCATTTCAGGGAAAGTACTTCATAAACCGTCTTGGACCAAATTTCCATTTTTGCATGCATTCCACTAACCCTTTCCGCACGGCTGGAAAGGGACATTTCATTTCAGCTTCAAACGGGAAATTCCGTCCGCTGCATGACATGGTAAAGAAATCTTTTTGATCATAGAAATGGCAAGATCCTTCTCCTGCTTAACGAAGCTAATACATAATACAGGCTAGGATTTTACTGGTGATTTTTTAAAAGAACGGCAGAAAAGGGCAGCTAAGGTAGGGGCGGCCTTGGCTTAAGCCTGTAAGGTGGAACAAAAAGGGACGGCATAAACACCGCCTTCCCGCTGCCTGTCCTTTATTCCGTTTCCTTTTTGCCTGGTGGCCGCCCCTTTTGTTGAGCTTTCTTTTTTGCCGTTTTTTCTTTTAAAAAAATGTTTTTTCCACAGGCTTTTAGAGGATCGGCAAAATGGAAGCAAAATAAATGTACAACCCTTTAATTCATTAAGATCATGGGACACAATATCCATTATAACGAGAGAACAGGAAAGCACAGCTTTTTTAGCGTCAAACTGCCGGCATGGCATAAGCTGGGGAAAGTGGTGGAAGATTACCCTACCAGTAAGGAGGCCATTCAATTTGCAGGATTGGATTATGAGGTGGTCAAAGCACCTTTATTTACAAAATGGGAGGGGTTGAGTGTGAGTGAAAACGGGCTGGATAAATCCAGTACCGAAATCCCAATACCCCATCAGTTTGCCACCATGAGAACCGACACCCAGAAGGTATTTGGTGTGGTGGGGAAGGATTATGGTATCGTACAGAACCGGGATGCCTTTTCTTTTTTTGATGCCATCATCAAAGAGGGGAAAGGGGTTAAGTATGAAACCGCTGGAGCATTGGGCGATGGGGAAAGGGTGTTCATTACGGCCAAATTGCCCGATGGGATTTTGGTTGGAAAGGAGGATCTGATTGAACAATACCTGTTTCTGACTACCTCACACGATGGGACCGGAAGTATTACGGCTGCATTTTTTTTAAAAATTCAGCAAGATGTCGTTTGGTCGTTTTATAATTCTTTAATGTACCTTCCGCAAGAATTCCTATATTTTGTGAATTGTGGTAATCCACCAGTTCCATTAGGGTATGTTCGTCTTCCTCAATGCCTAATAGTTTGTTTTTAACCGCTGAAGCGGTTATCCTCTTTTTTTCAATGAAAAGTTCCTGGTAACACTCCAAAGCTCTAGCTCTTAGGTGTTCCAAGAATCGGTTAAAAGACCTGGATTCAGGATTGTTTCCTTTAGCTTTTCCTTTTCCTAGATCCCATTGGGAAGGAGCGATCCGCTTTTTTACAGAGATTTCAACCCTTTCTCCATCCACAGTTATCCGAGCTCTGACAGGGGAAAGACCATCCTTATCCAGTTTGTTTTGACGGATAATGAATTGAATACCAAATGTTTTTGAGTTTTTCATAACAATTTCATTTAGATTAATCTGGCCCTTTTTCGCTTAAAATGGTCACCAGAACGACTGATTTTAGCGTTTAAAAACGCCCAAAAACACCCAAAAATAGAGATTGGGAAGTTGGTGACTATCAGTTAGTTAAGCTCTAACCAGTGACCTAATTTAAAAAAATAAATAGGTCACCGAATAGGTCTCATTTTCTTTGAAAGCGAAGCTTCATGAGCGCCTCCTTCTAATCACGGCGAATAAATTGTATGGTCTTTTTTGTGGTATAAAAAACAAAAAAGCCTCCAAATCAAACGATTTGAAGGCTTTTGGTGCGATCTGCACCCCTTTTTGTCGGAGTGGCGGGATTCGAACCCACGACCCCTTGCACCCCATGCAAGTACGCTACCGGGCTGCGCTACACTCCGAGTGGAACATGTCCCTTGTTTTTTCACCGGCTGTTCCCCCGTCTTTTCGGGTTTACTTACCGGTATAGGCTAAATTCAGACTGGTGAATTGCTCACCGCTTGCTGTTAACCGATGCAAATAAAGCAGTTTTTTGTAGAAATTAAAATACCATCAAAGGATAAATTTAATTCCATGACAATTTACTTCGCTCCTCCCAATAGGCAGAACTGTCCTGTGCCAATCCTTCTAAGGAGTTTACCTCGTCCATAGAAAGCTCTAGTGAGCTGGCTTTCAGGTTCTCCATCAGCTGCTGTATGTTGCCGGCTCCGCTTAATACATAGTCCGGGGACAAAGCCTGCATACAGTAGCGCAAGGCAATGGCATCTATGCCTACACCATATTTTTTTGCCAGCGTAGTCAATACATCATAGGCATGATGATAATGGGGGTAGGCGGGATTGGGGAAAACCCTGCCATTGGCCAGCCCTTCCTTGATGATAATGGACTTTCCTTTTTCCTTGGCCAGTTTCACGGTCTTACAGACGGATTGTTCCAGCACATTGAAGGTGAGCTGGAAGCTGTCGAAAAGTTCTTCGCCAGCTATGTTGATGTCCATGGCAATTTCCACGGTCTCACTTTGTCGCTTTCCGCTGGCTGTTAGGCCTATTTTCATCCCTGTTTCTTTTTTGATGCGCATCAGGGCCTCATGTACGGCTTTATTCTCCAACACCCCAGAGTCCATGGTGGCAGAATGGATCTGATAGTATTTCAGAGCCGGCCTAAGATCCTTCGAATATGCCCACTGTTCTAACAGCTTGTCCAATGAATGCTCCTTGAGCTCATGCTTGCCTTCATAGCCCAGTTCCCAGTTGGCCTTGTAGGTATACCCCCATTTGGTCCCGAATACCACATCCTCATGCCCTCTGCTCCTGTACCAGTCCAAAAGAAACGCTTCGCCCTTTCCATAGGAGGGGGCGGTGTCAAAATAACGGAGTCCTTGCTCATAGGCCTTGTCCAATACGGCCATGGTGATCTCTTTGAAGTTTTCCGGAGACTTGTCTTCCATGGTTTCCTGTCGCAGGTTGATGTATTCCGGCCGGCCCAGGGCTGCCAGGCCCAAGCCCAATTTTGTTTTACTCATTTTTCAGATATTCTATTGGATCAATTCGGTTTCGATCACTGTTTGCGTCTGCAAAGTACGGTGTACAGGACATTTTGAAGCAATCTCTTTTAATTTTTCCTGTTGCTTCTTGTCCAAGTTTCCTACGAACTTTAACTTTTTGGATAAAAAATCCAAATTACCGGGCTGTTCCACATCCACCTTCAGGTCATCGCTGTGCTTCTTGGAATACGTGATATAAGCATAAACCTCCTTGAGGTCCCAGCCTTTTCGCTCAGCATACAGTTTGATCGTCATTACCGTACAGGAAGCCAATGCCGCGCTGAGAAAATCATAGGGGGAAGGCCCAAAACCGTCCCCTCCTACATCAGTGGGCTCATCTGATAGAAAGGTATGTTTGGAAGTCTGGATTCTCGTCGTAAATTCATCGTTTTCTACATCCAGATGGGCCACTAGCTGCTCACCTTTTCTATCCAACATGCTATTGTCTTCTTCCTCAAAATACCTCTGGGACCATGCCCCGATCATTCGCCCCACATAGTCGCTGTCCTTTCTTTGGGTCAAAAGGTGGTCAGCACCGTCCAAGGTAATAAAGCTTTTGGGATGAAAGGCCTGGTGGTACAGTTCTTCGGCATTTTCTATTCCCACTGTTTTATCTCCCGGGGCATGCATGATCAATAAAGGTTTACGCAAAGATTTGACAATGGATGAAAGGGCTGTTTGATCAAGATCATCTATAAAATCCTTATTGATCAAAAAGGGCCTTCCACCAATAGTTACCTGTACCTCTCCTTCTTCCGGAATGTTGTCGGCCTGTTTGGAAATGAGGTGCTTTACATGTCCCAGGCTGGCCGGAGCTGCAATGGTCGTAATGGCACTGACAGCAGGAAGCTTGGAGGCCGCCACCAATACTGCGGCCCCTCCCAAAGAATGGCCCACCAAGAGTTCCGCTTCCCGGTAGTTTTCTTTTAAGAATTCATTTACAGCCAATAAATCGCTGACATTGGCAGAAAAGGAACTCTCGGAAAACTGACCTTCACTGCCTCCTAAACCTGTAAAGTCAAATCTTACCACCCCAAAGCCATAGGTAGTCAAAGCCCTGCTAATGGTCCTTACGGCGGTCAGATCACTGTTACAGGTAAAACAGTGGGCAAAAATAGCGTAATGCTTTGGTTTTTGGTTTGCAGGCAATTCAAGATGGGCCTGAAGCGCCTGGCCCTTTTTATTCCGTACTTTTAGCTGAAGTCGGTTCATTTTTTAATTTTAAACTACAAAAAATCACGGGAAATTGCCTCGTGGCTAAGAACAAAAACCGGCTTGATCCTTTGCTTTAAATGTCAGTTTGGACAGTAGCTAATCACTTACAGATTAAAGTACTAGGCCTTTTTTACTTTTATGAAATAGTGAGGTTAAAGTATTCGACCAAAAACACCTTGGATGGAATTTAACGGTGAAATTATACTGGCATAAATAAATACAGTGGGTATTATAAGTTATTTATAGTCAGGGTTTTTTGGTGTTGTCCTTTCTGTGTGTCCGCAATGTTCCACGTAACCAAATCTTATAAGGTTCCTGTTGTTTTCTGTTCTTTTATTCAGGTATTGTTTTGTTCTTGATGGTCTTCATGAATGCTGTGCATTTCCATTGATGAAAAGAACCAAAAATCTAGGCCACGGAGCCTCCCGTACAGTAGTCGGGACAGGTTCTTCAAATTGAGTGAATTTGTTTAAGATTACGATCAGTTTTCCTCAATTTGATTTTGTGCCATTTGTTGTAGGCTAAAAATGAGTGGATCTCGCTCGTCCACTTCGCGAGCTAACTCATTTTCTTAACGCCTCCATCAACTGTCCCAAAACCGAATGCTCCAAAGGCCTTTAGAAGGATTTCAGTTAAGTATTTTGTTTCATTTGTACTACGTGCTAAATTCCGGATAGTCAGATAATCCTTTTTTATCATTAAAAAAAGTTCACAATGCTTGTTTAAAAGACCCGTCTAGGAATAATTAGGGGCATCGGTTGCCCATGCCAAGCTTTCCCTTCAACACAAAATCAGCTAAAGCCCTAAAAATATTTATGGGTAAAATTCAATTTGTCCACAAATCCAATTCAAATTCCTATATTTGCCGACCAAAGTTCTTTACTTGATTTCTTAATCTACCAATACAGGTCCTTGACGAAGGTCAGGGATAATAGGGAACCGTGTGAAAATCACGGGCTGTCGCGCAACTGTTAGTAACGGGAAAGTTTTTGCCCATCGATGTCCACTGTTCTGATCACTATCAGAATGGGAAGGACGGCAAAAATGTTACAAGCCAGGAGACCTGCCTGTATTGAAATGACAATGCTTTCGCGATTTGAAGCTCCTGTCAAGTATGCATTCTTTTCTCCTCTTCTCATGGGATTGTTGTGCCCAAGGGGAAATTATGTCTTATTTTTCAGCATCCTTCTGTCCACAAAGCATTGTGAAGTTTGGCTAAAGGCTTTTAAATCATTTATCACAATAAACGTTTTAAAAGATGCTAACGCACAATCTTGGCTACCCGCGCATTGGTGCCAAAAGAGAACTCAAAAAGGCCAATGAAGCCTACTGGTCCGAAAAAATCAGCTTGCATGAACTGCTCAAAAGCGGTGCGGAAATCCGTGAAACCAACTGGAAATTCCAGAAAGAAGCAGGCATAGACCTGATCCCTTCCAATGATTTTTCCTTTTACGATCAGGTGCTTGACATGTCTTTGACCGTAGGGGCCATTCCCGAACGCTACCATGAAATTGTCACGGATCAGAAGAAACCGGAACTCGATCTTTATTT
The DNA here is from genome assembly GCF_054777495.1 of Echinicola sediminis. Taxonomy (NCBI): domain Bacteria; kingdom Pseudomonadati; phylum Bacteroidota; class Cytophagia; order Cytophagales; family Cyclobacteriaceae; genus Echinicola; species Echinicola sediminis. The sequence continues at coordinate 9,400 of NZ_BAAHAP010000010.1, forward strand.
TGCCATGGCCCGGGGATATCAAAAAGATGGACTGGACATTATCGCCATGGAAATGACCAAGTGGTTCGATACCAATTATCATTATATCGTTCCGGAATTCACCAAGGACCAAAGCTTCAAGCTTTTTTCAACCAAAATACTGGATGAATTTAAGGAGGCAAAAAGACTGGGAATTCATACCAAGCCCGTCATTCTTGGTCCTGTTTCTTATCTCTTATTAGGAAAGGAAAAGCAGGAAGGTTTTCATAGAATTGACCTGATCAAGAACCTGTTGCCTGTGTACCTGGACATTTTCAAAAAACTGGAAGCCCTCAATGCTACCTGGGTGCAGATAGATGAGCCGTATCTGGCGATGGATTTGAGCACGGAAGAAAAAAATGCTTACCGATACGTCTATCAAGAAATCAAAAGGGCCTTTCCAAATCTGAAGACGATGCTCACCACCTATTTTGGTGCACTTGAGGATAATTTGCAGCTGGCTGCCTCCCTGCCTGTCTGTGCGCTGCACATTGACTTGGTAAGGGCTCCTGAGCAATTGGAAGCGGTACTTCAGGAAATTCCGGACAACTTAAGTCTTTCCCTGGGCTTGGTAGATGGGCGAAATATCTGGAAAAATGACTTCAGTCAATCGTTGGAGCAAATTCAAAAGGCAAGGCTTAAGAAAGCAGATGACCGCCTAATGATCGCGCCAAGCTGTTCCTTGCTGCACAGCCCATGTGATCTCTATGAAGAAACCAATGAAGAGAACCTATCCGCCGAAATCAAAAGCTGGTTATCCTTTGCCAAGCAAAAAGTAGAGGAGGTGGCTTCCCTTAAGCTTTTGGTCCTGGAGCCGGATTCGGATGAAGCCAAAGCCCTTTTGAAGGAGAACAAAGCTGTATTTGAGCACAAAGCCAAATCCCCGATCATCCATAAGCCTGAGGTGGGAAAAGCTGTACAGTCCCTTACACCTGAAGACGCGCAGAGAAACCAAGCTTTTCAGCAAAGGAAAAAACTGCAGCAGGAACATCTGAATCTTCCGGCTTTCCCTACCACAACCATTGGCTCCTTTCCGCAGACAAAGGAAGTCCGTCAATGGAGAGCTCAGCTTAAAAAGGGGATATTGACTCAAAATCAATATGACGAGCTGATCAGTGAAGCTACCCAAAAAGCCATCAGGTGGCAGGAAGAAATCGGACTGGATGTTTTGGTTCATGGGGAGTTTGAAAGAAACGACATGGTCGAATATTTCGGCGAACAGCTTGAGGGCTTTGCCTTTACCCAAAACGGTTGGGTGCAAAGTTATGGCTCCCGTTGTGTGAAACCCCCGATCATATACGGAGATGTGAGCCGCCCTGAAGCCATGACCGTGAAGTGGACTTCCTTTGCGCAGTCTTTGACTGAAAAAAATGTAAAGGGGATGCTGACCGGCCCGGTAACCATATTGCAGTGGTCCTTCGTAAGGAATGATCAGTCAAGGTCTACCACTTGCCAGCAAATCGCCCTGGCCATTAGAGAAGAAGTACTTGATCTAGAAAAAGAGGGAATTAAGATCATTCAGATCGATGAACCTGCTATTAGGGAAGGCTTGCCTTTGCGCAAAGCCCAGTGGGAAGAGTACCTTGATTGGGCGGTGGAATCCTTCAGGATTTCTGCAGCTGCAGTACAGGATCACACGCAGATCCACACCCATATGTGCTATTCAGAATTCAATGATATCATCAAGCACATCGCTGCGATGGATGCAGATGTGATCACCATTGAATGTTCACGGTCCCAAATGGAATTGCTGGATGCCTTTGCCGCTTTCCAATATCCCAATGAAATCGGTCCGGGAGTTTACGACATCCACTCGCCACGGGTGCCTACTACGGAAGAGATGGTGCAGTTGATGGAAAAAGCCAAAGCAGTCATCCCAGAAGATCAGCTCTGGGTCAATCCTGATTGTGGATTGAAAACCAGAGGCTGGGAGGAAACTGACGGCGCCCTCAAACGGATGGTAGAAGCCGCCAAACAGTTAAGAAAACTGACGTGCATCAGTCTTACTGACTAATTTTTTTATCCGGGCGAGGAATCTCACTCGCCCGGATTTTTACATATTTTATATTTTTCCTGTTCCAAGTATAAGTGATGTGGATGGCCCCATCTTCAGACTGTACAATTGCCGGATAACTAAACTCACCGGATTCTTCCTCTTCTAAAGTGCATAGGTCCTTCCAGTGCAGGCCGTCCTCAGAGATCGCCAGTCTTAAAGTATGTCTTCCTTCCCACCAGTTTTTTCCTGCTACATCAGGATTATAGACAAGTAAGTGTTGCCCATTTTGGAGGGTGACAGCATCGGTGCCGCTATTGGGATTGAGTACCTGTGTTGGCTGAAGCGCTGACCAGGTATGGCCATTGTCTTCTGACCAAGCCGTCATGATTTTGTTTTGTTTGCTGCGGCAAAGCACCTGTAATCTTCCGTCTTTGTGGGTGAGGATACTTGGTTGGATGACATCATAAGGCCCCTGCGGGTCAATCAATACTTTTTTCCAGGTTTTTCCATGGTCCTCGGACAATTCGATGTGTGTTTTCCAGCTTTCTCCATATTCCACACTTGATGGAGCGAGCAATGTCCCCTTATCGGTATAAATAGGCTTATTTTTAATGGGACCTAATATTCCTTCCGGTAAAGCTTTGGGAGCAGACCAGGTTTCGCCTCCATCGGAGGAAAGCAGGTATTTACCCCACCATTCCTGCGGGGATGGCCCTTCTTTGTAATAGAGGGCAATCGTATCCTCGGTCAGTTGGAATAATACAGGATTCCAAGTAGGGTAACTCAAGGTGTCATTGACGTGGCCGTCAACCACTTTTTCAGGAGAAGTCCAGGTGTCGTTGATTTTTTTGGAAACCCAAATGGCTACATCCGGATGCCTTTCGTATTCTCCTCCAAACCAGGTAGTGAGGATTTCACCGTTTTTCAGGGCCAAAACGGAAGAGGCGTGGCACTCATTGAAAGGAGCGTCTTCGAAAATGAACGTTTTCTCCATGGAATGAACCTGAGCGGACAACTTACACGAAATAAATAAACAAAGGCCTAGTAAGGCAAGAGCAGTAGTGTTTTTCATGGGGTGTTAGGGTAAGTAAATGGAAGCCTAACTTACGGAATAAAAATGTAAAATATACACTAACTTAATTAAAAAAATAGGTTATTTATTTTTGGGAAGTTTGTAAACGAAATGATACACGTATCCAAATTCAATGCTCAATTTCCTTTATTTATCTTTTCTACTTTTCATACCCGTGGTGTTTTATTCTCGATGGTCATCATGAATGCTTGGTATTTCCATTGATGAAAAAGTAGGCAAAAAATGGTATTCAGTTTAATATTTAGTGTTTTTAATAGTCGGTGTGAAATTCTGGATATCAAAAATTTGAAATATGTATATCCGCAAAGACACCAGTAGCTCTAAGTTAGCAGACCATCTCTCACAACTTGTCCGCCTTGGCGGAGAATGCACAGAAACCCACAGAAAAGTTTTTTTAATTCCGTGGAATTCTGTGGAATCTGTGAGAAATAAATTTACTGGTGTAATTCCGGACAATCGTAATTTGAAATTACCATGTTGGCCATTTTGCTTTAGAAAGTAAGCCCATTTTGCCAACATCAGATTTATAATCATCCCCAAATAATTTGAAGAATTCAATTATATAAAAAATGTTTTGTTTACACTTAATAAGAAAATAGATAATTGACTTAGCAGGTGTTTTCATTATATACCGCTATATTTATCGTAGTTGATTACCCTATAGTCCATGAAACGAAGACCCAGTACGATAACCGACATTGCCAAGGCCCTAAATGTATCCGCTTCTACAGTTTCCCGGGCTTTGCATGACAGCCCCTCCATTAGTCAGGAGACAAAGGATGCGGTGATGGAATTGGCAAAAAAGCTCAATTATCAGCCCAATATGCTGGCCGTCAGTTTGCTGAACAAAAAGACCAAAACCATTGGGGTGATCGTGCCTGAAATCACCAGTTATTTTTTTGCAACAGTCATCAGTGGGGTGCAGGACATGGTGGATGAAGCAGGGTATAAATTGATCATCTGCCAATCGAACGAATCTTATGAGGAGGAGCAAAAGCTGATTGAGACGTTATCCTTGGGGCGAGCGGACGGTTTTTTGATATCTCCTTCATCTAAAACAACCAAGTTTGACCATTTGGAAAAGCTGAGGGCCTCGGGCACGCCAGTAGTGGTTTTTGACCGGGACTGCCCAAATTTTGAAGCGGATAAGGTATTGGTGGATGATTATGACGGGGCCTTCCAGGCAGTGGATTATCTGATTAAGACAGGATGTAAGCGAATTGCCCATATTTCCGGGCCCCAAAATTTATCCACCTGCCAGCATAGGAAAAAAGGCTATCTGGATGCGCTTGAGAAAAATGGCTTGGCAATAGATGAACAGTTGAATACCGAAGTGGAGGGATTTACTTCGGAAGATGGGGAGGAGGCCACCAAAAAGCTGCTGGATTTGAGCTCCCCGCCGGATGCGATCTTTGCCATTAATGATGCGGTGGCTATCGGTGCGATGGCAGTGATAAGAGAACGTGGCTTGAAAATCCCGGAAGATATTTCTATCGTGGGGTTTGACGATGAGCCCTATAGTAAGTATTTTAATCCATCCCTGACCTCTGTGTGGCAACCTGTTTACGACTTGGGTATGCTTTCCTCCAGAATTTTAATGCATCACATCGTCAATGAAACAGACGATTACGAGTACCGGTATGAGTTGCTCAAACCTGAGCTGATTATACGCAATTCGTCCAAACCTTTATTTTAATGTAACATGACTAGTGTTTTGTTGGGCATGATTTGTCAATACTTTTCCTAGTCACCTTCTTGTTTAATCGGTTAATTGCCTGCCTGTCGGCAGGACTGATGGATTTTACATAACTAAACGTAATTTTTCAGTTAGGCAGTTAAACAAGCAGCCATGTCCTGCACAACGGGTAAGGAGTGGTATCGTCAAATAGGTAAACCCTTTATACTTTTATTATTTAGCTCCAACTTTTCTCTCTTCCTTCAGAAACATGATTTACTGCTGTTAGGGTGTGTTCTGGTTTGATATTCTGAAAAATGTTTTTGTACCAAATAAAACACTGTTTATGCAAACCTTTGCATAAGGATAATAGGTGGTAATCTTTTATTTCCGATCAAATAATTGGAGTATTGGGAAAACGAAAACCCAAAACCCATGAAAGTAAGCCCAAAGGATTTATTCACCGATTGTTATGGTAAATACGGCATAGCTGCCATCAATGTGTTTACCATGGAGCAGGTGATAGGGGTATTTAAGGCGGCAGATAGAAGTCTTTCACCGGTAATTATCCAGACTACTCCAGTGGCCAGAAATTATGCAGGCGCGCCGATGATCCTGGAGATGGTTTCTGCAGCAGCCAAAATTTTTCCGGAGGTGGTGTATGCCCTCCACCTTGACCATGGCAATGAAGCCCATATCCATGCGGCATTACAGGAAGACCAATATACCTCGGTCATGATAGATGCTTCGCATGATGATTTTAACCAAAATGTTTCCCGTACCAAAGAGATAGTGGATGCAGCGCATCAGAAAGGAATAGTCGTAGAAGCTGAATTAGGGGTGCTTAGCGGTGTGGAGGATGATTTGGAAGTGGATGCGGAACATTCCCAGTATACCCAGCCGGAAGAAGTAGAGCAGTTTGTGTCGCTTACAGGATGCGACAGTCTGGCCATCGCTGTAGGCACCAGTCACGGGGCCTACAAATTCTCAGGAGGCCAGGGAATCCAGTTTTCGATATTGGAAGAAATCAATCAGCGTTTACCAGGTTTCCCGCTGGTATTGCATGGGGGCTCTGCAGTGGAGCAAAGTGAAATAAAACGGATCAATGCATTGGGAGGAGGACTGCAGTCCGGTTCCAGGGGAGTTTCCACGGATGAATTGAAAAGGGCGATTCAGCTCGGTGTGTGCAAGATAAATATTGCCACCGACCTTCGGGTGCTGTGGACACGGGTCCATCGGGAGTTTTTTAATGACCATCCTGACCAGTTTGACCCCATCATACCGGGGAAAAAGTACCAAGAAGAATTGGTGGAATTTTGCACGAAAAAGTTTGAGTTGCTGGGATCCAAAGGAAAAGCAGCCTCCTTTAAAATCCCTTCCGCCAGCTGAAAATTTGCATTTAAACACAGCAATAAATCAAAACAACCTATGATACGAGACAAAAAATACAACTTGTTGGCCAAACCCAAAGAGATAGAAGAGGGAGTTTACCAGCAGGTTTTGAAAGAAGACGGAGACTGGCAATACCTGAATTTTGAAGCCAGGATCCTAAAGAAAGGAAGCACCTGGACGGGTAACACCGGGGAAAATGAATATGCCTTTATCTTACTATCGGGAAATTTTACCATGAAAACTGACAAGGGGACCTATAAGGTTACTGATGGAAGGAAAGATGTGTTTTCAGGGATTGCCCATAGCGTTTATTTACCCCGAAGAACGGAATTCACCTTGACCGCCAACAGTGACATTTTGGACATGGCCTACGGTTGGTGTGAGACCGACCAGGATTTCCAACCGGTAATCAAAACTCCCGATCAGGCTAAAATTGAAATTCGGGGCGGGGACAACGCCACCCGTCAAATCAATGATCTTTTGGGGCCAGGTTTCCCCTGTCACCGGTTGGTGGCGGTGGAGGTTTATACCCCTTCCGGGAACTGGAGTTCTTTCCCGGCCCATAAGCATGATGAGCGTAAAGTGGATGCCGAAGGCAATTTGTTGGAGGCAAGGCTGGAAGAAACTTATTTCTATAAAATCGATAAGCCAGGGGGCTATGCCATCCAGCAAATTTATACCGGTGACAGGTCCCTGGATGAAATCGCCGTTGCCAGAAATAACGACGTGGTATTGATTCCAAAAGGCTATCACCCGGTAGTTGCCGGACATGGCTACAATGTCTATTACCTCAATTTCCTAACCGGCAGTGATCAATCCCTTGCCAATACTCCTGATCCGGATCATGAATGGATTTTCGGAACCTGGAAGGGAAAAGACGAGCGTATCCCTATGGTCACTGCAAAAATCAAATCCCATGGCTGAACAACATAAATCAATAGATGTCATCACGATCGGTCGTTCATCGATCGACTTGTATTCCCAAAACATCGGAGCGGATTTTGTCGATATCAAAGGCTTTGATGCGTTTGTAGGGGGATCTCCCTTAAATATTGCCACCGGTTGTGCCAGACTGGGACTCAATGCCGCTTTGCTGACAGGCGTGGGGGAAGATAAGGTAGGTGATTTTATCCTGAATTTCCTGAAACAGGAAGGCGTAGGGATCCAATACATCCCAAAAATCAGGGGGGCAAGGTCCAGTGCAGTGGTTTTGGGCATCCAGCCTCCTGACAAATTTCCCTTGGTGTATTACCGCGACAATTGTGCCGACAGCCAGATTACGGTGGATCATGTGATCCATGCCAAGGTACACGAGGCAAGGATGATCGAAATATCAGCCACGGCCATGAACGTGGAGCCCAGCAGAAGTGCCGTGTTTTTTGCCCTGGAAGAAGCCCACAAAGCCAAGGTGACCACTTTATTGGACATAGACTTCCGGGCAGATCAATGGTCGGATATCCGTTCGTTCGGGATTATGGTCAGGGCGGCACTGCCCAAAGTGAAAATTGCTTTGGGGACAGAGGAGGAAATCCTCGCGGCCATGCTCCAGGACTCTTCCCAGGTTCAAATAGAACACCAGCAGATAAGTGCCCCCAAAATCACAGGGGATATTGATGAAGCGATCAAAGGGATCATGGCACTGGGCGTGGAAGTTTTGGTGGTGAAAAGAGGAGGCAAGGGAGTCACGATTTATGACGATAAAGGCAACATCACCGATGTGCCCGGATTTCCAGTGGAACCCTTAAATGTGCTGGGCGCCGGGGATGCATTTGCTTCGGGTTTTATCTATGGTTACCTGCAAGGTTGGGAGCTGTATAAATCCTGCCGGATGGGGAATGCCAGCGGGGCACAAGTGGTCCTCCAGCCAGGCTGCGCCAATTTTATGCCCACCTTGGAGGAATCAGAAAAGTTTATTGAAGAACATGGAGGTTTTTACCCCAAAGAGATAACTGCCAAACAATGACCCAAACTATGAAAACGATAAAGTTAACCGTTGCCCAGGCACTGATACGATTTTTGGATCAGCAGTATGTGGAAAGAGATGGAATAGAACATAAATTCTTTCATGGATGCTTTGGCATTTTTGGCCATGGCAATGTAGGGGGAATTGGACAGGCTTTGCATCAATATCCTCAGTTTACCTATTATCAGTCGCGCAATGAGCAGGCCATGGTACATGCGGCGGCGGCCTATGCAAAGATGAAGAACAGGCTGTCCACCATGGTGTGTACCTCTTCCATCGGCCCGGGCGCCACCAATATGATAACCGCAGCGGCAGGGGCTACCATCAATAGACTGCCGGTCTTGCTCCTGCCGGGTGATATTTTTGCGACCAGGAGGGTGGATCCGGTCTTACAACAGCTGGAAAGCGCTTCGAGTCAGGATATTTCCGTAAACGATTGTTTTAAACCGGTATCCAAATATTGGGACCGGATCAACCGGCCAGAGCAGCTGATCACTGCTTTGCAGGCAGCCATGAGGGTCTTGACCTCCCCTGCAGAAACGGGCGCAGTGACGCTTTGCCTGCCACAGGATGTCCAGGCTGAAGCCTATGATTTTCCAGTGTCCCTTTTCAAGAAGAAAGTGTGGTTTATCCCAAGGGCCACTCCTGATACATCACTGATCCAAAGGGCTGCCAGTTTGATCAAAAAATCCAAAAAGCCACTGCTGATAGCAGGAGGCGGTGTGAATTACAGTGAGGCCAATTCGGCATTGGTAAGCTTCATGGATAAGACTGGCATTCCGGTAGCGGAGACCTTTGCAGGCAAGGGGGCGGTCAGTTATGATCACCCGGGAAATTTAGGTGCTGCTGGGGCCACCGGTACAGAAGGAGCCAATGCCATCAGCAACGAGGCGGACCTGATCATTGGTGTGGGCACGCGCTACAGTGATTTTACTACGGCCTCCAAAACGGCCTTTACCGAGGATGCCCGGTTCATCAATATCAATATCGCGGAATTTGATTCGGCCAAGCACGGTGGAATTCCATTGACCGGAGATGCAAAAGCAACACTGGAAGCATTGGAGGCAGCACTGGAAGACTACCAAGTGGAGGATGATTACCGCTCCAAAGTAAAAAGTTATAACGAAAGCTGGGATGAACAGGTACGCCTGGCCTATCAGCCTGCAGAGGGAGATCTTCCCAGCCAATCAGAAGTCATCGGAGCAGTCAATGACTTTTCGGAAGCAAAGGATGTGGTGCTGTGTGCCGCAGGAAGCCTTCCGGGAGATTTGCACAAATTATGGAGAACCAAGAATCCAAAGGGCTTTCACTTGGAGTATGGATACTCCTGCATGGGTTATGAGATCGCGGGCGGTTTAGGGGCAAAAATGGCCTGTCCGGAAAGGGAGATTTATGTGATGGTGGGGGATGGAAGTTACCTCATGATGTCTTCCGAGATCACCACTTCTGTACAGGAGGGCTATAAGCTGACGATCATATTGATCAACAATAATGGTTATGCGAGCATTGGGGGGCTGTCAAAATCCCTGGGTTCAGAAGGCTTTGGGACCGTCTATAGGTATAGAAATGAAAAGACAGGGCAACTCGATGGGGAGCTGCTGCCAGTGGATTTGGCCGACAATGCCCGAAGCCTCGGAGCTGAAGTTATCCTTACCAAGGACATTGCAGACCTGAATGAGGCCTTGGGAAAAGCCAAAGAAATCAACAAAACCACGGTGATTTATATCGAAACGGTTCCGGAAAGGAAACTCGCCGGCTACGGACATGCCTGGTGGGAAGTGCCCATAGCGGAAGTGGCAGAATTGGCCTCGGTGGACCAAGCAAGGGAAAAGGCTCTGCCCAATAAGTCCAAACAGCATTACCATTTATAATTCTACAGAGCTTACCCAAAATAACCTTAATCAAACACTATGGAAATAACTGCTTTGTCTTTTATAGCCTTCACCTTATTTGTGGCCTTCTATGCCTGGAGGAAAACCAGAAAGGAAAACCTGGACACAGAGGATGGCTATTTTCTAGGAGGAAGAAGTCTTACGGGAGTTGTTATCGCAGGCTCGATGATCATGACCAATATATCCACCGAGCACCTGGTAGGCATGAACGGGTCTTCTTATAAAAATGGTTTTATCATCGTGGCCTGGGAGGTGACATCTGCTCTGGCATTGATCATAGCGGCAGTCTATTTTGTGCCCAAATACTTGAAAATGGGGCTGACCACCATTCCCCAATATTTGGAAAACCGCTTTGATGCGGGCACCAGATCCATGGTGGCACTTTTCCTTCTCGTTTCCTTTGCGGTGACCTTGTTGCCCATAGTACTCTATACCGGTGCCATCAATCTGGAGAGCCTGTTCAATGTTTCGGAGGTCTTGGGGATAAGCCGTTCCCAAGGACTGTGGTACACCGTGTTGATAGTAGGAGGAATAGGGTCGATCTATGCCATTTTCGGCGGATTAAAGGCCGTAGCAGTTTCCGACACCATTAACGGCTATGGACTGCTCATCGCCGGCCTAATGGTTCCCCTTATCGCGCTCTTTATGATTGGCGAGGGGAATCCCTTTACAGGAATGGGCAAAGTCTTCGAAAACAGCCCGGAAAAATTCGATGTCATTGGGGAAAAGGATTCTGTTTTGCCCTTCAGCACCCTTTTTACCGGGCTTATCATCAACCAGCTGTATTTCTGGTGCATGAACCAAACGATTATCCAACGGGCTTTGGGGGCCAAAAACCTGAAAGAAGCCCAAAAGGGCCTTTTGTATACAGGGGCATTAAAACTGCTGGTTCCCTTTATCATTGTGCTGCCCGGCGTGATCGGCTACTATTATTTTGGAAACAGTATGTACGAACAGCAGGATATGGTCTATCCAGAACTGGTGAAGAAGGTGCTGCCGGTAGGCCTGACGGGGATATTTGCGGCGGTGATCATGGGAGCGGTACTGAGTACCTTCAATAGTGTGCTGAACAGTGCTTCCACGATCTTCAGCATTGATATTTACAAGCGCTTGATCCATCCCCAGGCCAGTGCCAGCCGATTGGTAAAGGCGGGGAAATTGTCCGCTACCGTTTTGGCCGTGAGTTCGATCATTGCCGCTCCAATGGTGGCCAATGCACCTGAAGGGCTTTTCCAGTTGTTGCAGCAGCTCAATGGTATCTTCTTCATCCCTATCGCTTCGATCATGTTGGCTGGTTTCTTTACCAAGAAGATCACTGCCTTAGGGGCAAAGGTTGCCCTGATGACCGGGCTGGCTTTTTACATCCTGACCACCTTTGTTTTTGATGTGGACATCCACTTTGTGCATATCTGGGGAATAGAGTTTTTGCTTAATGTGCTGGTGATGACGGCAATATCTTTCTTATGGCCAAAAGACCTTAAGGCCTCCTCGGTGCTTTCCCACAGTATTCAACTCGATAAATGGAAATATGCCGGTGCGGTCTCCATCGTGCTGGTCATCATTACCGTGACCATATACATCTTATTAGGAAATATTTAAACCATAATACAAACCATCTGAAATGGAAAAGTTAAGTAATTATATCAACGGACAATGGACAGAAAGCAAGGAAGCCAATTTGGTGGATGTGCTCAATCCGGCAACCCAAGAAATTCTGGGAAAAGTGCCCATTGGAAAAGCCACTACCAAGGACGTGGAGGAAGCTGTAAAGTCATCACAGCAAGCCTTTATTTCCTGGTCCCAAGTTCCTGTCATGCAGCGTGTGCAACCGCTATATAAGCTAAAGCAATTGCTGGAGGAGCATAAGGAAGAGCTGGCCAGGACCATTACCATGGAGTGTGGGAAGACTTTAGGGGAGTCAAGAGGTGAATTGCAAAGAGCCATAGAAAATGTGGAAACGGCCTGTGCTACCCCGGTGCTCATCCAAAGTGAGTTTTCCGAAAATATCGCCAGGGGGGTGGATGAATTCATGATCCGTCAGCCCTTGGGAGTATGTGCCTGCATTGCCCCTTTCAATTTTCCCGGGATGATTCCTTTCTGGTTTTTGCCGTATGCAATTGCCTGCGGAAACACCTTCCTTTTGAAACCGTCGGAAAAAGTGCCTTTGACCATGCAAAAAGTGATGGGACTGATCGAGCAAATTGGTTTACCTGAAGGGGTAGTCAATATGGTGCATGGGGGCAAAGATACGGTTGATGCCCTGCTGGAGCACCCTGCGATTAAGGCCATCAGTTTTGTGGGATCCACGGACGTGGCCAGGTATATCTATGCCAAAGGAGCCGCAAACGGAAAGCGTGTCCAAGCCCAAGGGGGAGCAAAAAATCCCGTAGTAGTCTTGCCGGATGCAGATATTGAGGTGTCCACCAAAATCATTACCGATAGTGTGTATGGCTGTGCAGGCCAGCGCTGTTTGGCAGCTTCTACCATCATCACTGTAGGGGATCAAAAGGGAACTTTTAAGGAGGCATTGTACGAGTCCGCCAATAAAAGAACCACAGGCTACGGACTGGATGAAAGCGTGGAAATGGGACCGGTAATTTCCCAAGCCAGCAAAAACAGGGTGCAGCAGCTTATCGAAAAAGGGGTAAGTGAGGGCGCAAATGTACTGTTGGATGGTAGAAATGGAGCCATTCCGGGCTTTGAAAAGGGCAACTTCCTGAAGCCGACCATTCTGGAGAATGTAAGCTTGGGAGGAGAGCTCATCAAAACGGAAATTTTTGGTCCGGTGATGAGCCTGGTAAAGATGGATAGCCTGGATGAGGCGCTGCAGTTTATCAACGGCAATAATTACGGAAATATGGCATGCCTGTTTACCTCCAGTGGAGCCCATGCAAGAAGGTTTAGGAACGAGGCCAATGCAGGGAATATCGGTATTAATATCGGTGTGGCAGCACCGATGGCCCAATTCCCTTTTAGCGGTTGGAACGACAGCTTCTTCGGGGACCTACATGGCCAGGGCCGTCATGCCATTGAATTTTTCACACAAACCAAAGTCACTGTGGAGCGATGGCTTCAGGAATGGACCAGAAAATTTTAAGCGATGAAAAACATTAAAATAGCCAACGCCCCCTGTTCATGGGGGGCCTTGGAATTCGAATTGGAAGGCAAATCCCTCGGCTATCAGCAGGTGTTATCTGAGATGGCAGCGCTTGGATACGTAGGGACCGAACTGGGAGATTGGGGCTTTATGCCCACTGATCCCAAGGCCCTGAGAAGCGCTTTGGACAATTTTGGTCTGGACCTTCCGGGAGCTTTTGTTCCTGTTGCATTGGCCCAGGAAGAGCAACATGAAAAAGGGGTGGAAAATGCCCTTAGGATAGCCGGGTTGATGGTGGGAGCCGGATATAAGGATGCCTTTATCATTTTGGCTGATGACAACGGCAGTGTGTCGGAGCGTACGCAAAATGCCGGCAGAATCACTGCCGAGATGACCTTAACACCCGATCAATGGGAGGTGTATGGAAGAGGGGCAAATAAGGTGGCCGCGGCGGTTAAGGAAAAATACGGTTTGAGAACCGTCTTTCACCACCACTGCGCAGGCTATGTGGAAACCCCTGAGGAATTGGATGCGCTAATGAGGCATACAGACCCACAGCTGGTGGGCATATGCCTGGATATGGGCCATTTTGCTTTTGGCGGAGGAAATCCCATGGATGTTTTGGAAAAGTACCCTGAGAGAACCTGGCATATCCACTTCAAGGATTATGATGGGCAAATTGGCCAGGAAAGCAGGTCAAAAGGCTGGGATTATTTCAAATCAGTAGAACATGGGGTTTTCTGCAAGTTGGGCGAAGGCAAAGTGGATTTTGGTGCCATTATCCGAAAACTTGACGAACTGAACTATAAGGGGTGGATTGTGGTGGAGCAGGATGTCCTGCCAGGCATGGGAAGTCCTTATGAATGTGCTAAGCACAACCTAGAATTTATCAATAAGAACATGATGCAGACCAAATAACACGATGAAAAAAATAAATGTTGGAATAATAGGTTTGGGCCGGATTGGTCAAATCCATTTTAATAATCTAAAGTACCAAATCCCTCATGTGGAGGTGGTGATGGTAGCTGACCCAAGGGAAAAGGAAGTCTATCAAGGAATTCCTGTAGGCAGCCCGGAAGAAGTCATTGCACACCCTGGGATTGATGCCGTGGTCATCTGCTCTCCTACAGATACCCATGCGGATTATATAGAAATGTGTGCGGCTGCTGGTAAAGATATCTTTTGCGAAAAACCCCATGACCTTTCATTGGACAGGGTGATCAGCACCTTGGAGTCAGTCACTACAGCAGGTGTAAAGCTGATGCTTGGTTTTAACCGGCGGTTTGATGCCAATTTCAGTAAGATCCATGAACTGGTCCAGAATAATAAAATTGGCGAGCCTACCATTTTGAAAATCACCAGCCGGGATCCAGGACCACCACCCTTGGAGTACCTTAAAAGCTCAGGAGGGATGTTCATGGATATGACCATCCATGATTTTGACATGGCCCGCTTTATAATGGGCAAAGAAGTCGAAAAGGTCTATGCAACTGCTGGGGTTTTTACCAGCAAGGAGGTGGCCGAAGCTGGGGATATCGATACCGCAGTGATCAATTTGACTTTTACCGATGGGAGTATGGCGGTCATTGATAATTGCAGAAAAGCGGTTTACGGCTATGATCAGCGATTGGAAATATTCGGTAGCGGAGGAATGGCCCAGGCGGACAATAACAAACACGACAGCCACTTGCTGATGGATGAAAAGGGCAGTCACGGTGCTTTGCCACTTGATTTTTTTATGGACCGATATGTGGATTCCTACAAGGTCGAAATGAAAATGTTTATCCAAGCATTGCAAGAGAATACAGCCGTTCCTGTAAGTGGTCAAGATGGCTTAGCAGCCATGATGATTGCCATTGCAGCCAAGCAATCGGTAGAGGAAAAGCGCCCCATTTTGCTTCAGGAAGTACGGAAAATGACAGGGGCTAAGCTGGTTTGAGGCTCCTGTCCTATTTAACAACTATCCTTAATATTTACAGAATTTAAAAAAAACAGGAG
This sequence comes from Echinicola sediminis, assembly GCF_054777495.1. Taxonomy (NCBI): domain Bacteria; kingdom Pseudomonadati; phylum Bacteroidota; class Cytophagia; order Cytophagales; family Cyclobacteriaceae; genus Echinicola; species Echinicola sediminis. The sequence goes on from NZ_BAAHAP010000010.1 coordinate 24,524, forward strand.
TTTTCATTGCTGAATGTTTAACCAATGAAGAGGTGCAAACTTTAAAAAGTAATGTGCAAACGTTTGCATAATAACTTTTGGAACTGTTCTTATTACGCTTTTAATTTGATGTAATAATAGTTGGTGATATTTATTGAGTTGAGAATAATGTTTTGATAAAAATATTAATGTCCATATATGTTATAAGTTGTCACCGCTAGTTGATCTCTAATTAAAATTAATAATTATCCTTAATAACACCCGTATGAAACAAATTTCACTAAAAATGAAAAGGTGGATACTGTCTCTCGAAAGGAGATGGACTTATGCCACCAAAACGGCTGGCCTGATCGTGCTGGTCTTGATGATGAATATGGCACATGGTGCCTATGCCCAATCCGAAGTAAAAGGAAATGTAATCTCCGGAGAGGATCAACAGCCCATTCCTGGTGTGACCGTGCTTGTCAAAGGTTCGGGGGTGGGTACCGTAACGGATCTGGATGGAAATTACTCGATAAATGTGGGCAATGCCTCAAATGCAGTTTTATCCTTTTCTTTTGTAGGCTACCTTACCCAGGAAATTTCTGTAAACAGCCAATCTAAAATAGATGTAACCTTAGAGCCAGATGTGGCGCAATTGGACGAAGTAGTAGTAGTTGGATACGGAGAAACCAAAAGGAAAGACCTTACCGGTTCGGTGGTCTCCATGGATTCAAAGAATATACAGGAAGCCAATAAGGTGAATGCTTTCCAGGCCCTTCAGGGACAGGTAGCAGGGGTGAACATCCAAGCAGCGGATAACAAACCCGGCGGTGGTTTCAATGTCAGGATCAGGGGTTCAAACACCATCAATGCCAATGAGACAGTAGAACAGGGTGGATTCAATCCAGGACAAAACCCGCTGTTTGTGGTAGATGGGATATTCGTGAATGATATTTCTTTCCTGAATCCGGCAGATATCGAAAGGATGGATGTGCTGAAAGATGCTTCTGCAACCGCTATTTATGGTTCCAGAGGTAGTAATGGCGTGGTAATCGTGGAGACTAAAAAAGGTAGTGAAGGTAAATTAACTGTCCAGTATGATAACTATATCGGCGTTAAGCAAGCCTATAATTTACCGGATATGCTTCAAGGGGAGGAGTTTGTTCAGTATTTCAGAGATGCAGTTGTGGGCAACTTTTATTCCTCAGGAGACTTTGGCGTTAATGCCAGTGATGTTAATCTTGGCGATTATATGAGGCCCAATGAATTGGAAAATGTGGCCAATGGAGATTATGTCAACTGGATCGACTTGGTGAAGCATAACGGTATGCAACAAAACCACAGCCTCAGTTTAAATGGGGGAAATAATAAAACGATTTATGGTCTTGGTCTTGCCTATACCCAGGATGAAGGGACTTTTGAAGGGGAAGATTACGAGCGATTTACCATCAGAGGTAATATGAGCAGTAAACTTTCGGAGTTGTTTTCCATGGCTTTCAGTAATTATGCTTCTTTCGCCATCAGAAATGAAGGTAGCCGTGAAGGTTTGAGAAGTGCCTATAGGTTGCGGCCTACCGGTACCCCTTTCGATGAAAATGGAGATCCGCTCTTCTTCCCTCTAGAAGGGGAAACCTTTATTACCAATCCGCTTTTTGAGGCTGACAATATCACTCGGGAGACAAGAACATTGAATTATCTGAGTAACCTTTCGCTGTCATTTACCCCTCATAAAAACCTTAAAATCACTTCCAACTTTTCTCCAAATATTGAATTCAACCGATATGGGGAATACCGGGGACTTTATGCCAAATCTACCAGTGGGCAGGTCGGTAACCGTAGGGCCGAGGTGAGAAATGGTAACCGGATTTCATATACCTGGGATAATATTGTGAATTATAATCTGAGTTTTGGAACAGACCATGTACTCAATACCACCTTGGTATATTCCCTGTTTATGGACCGCTATGAGAATTACCTCATGCAGAGAAGAAACTTCAGTACCGATGAGTTCTTGTTTTATAACATCGATGCAGGTTCGGATATCCGAAATGCAGAGGGCGGATTTTCCAAACAAACATTGGAGTCTTACACAGGTAGAATCAACTATACCTTCAAAGACAAGTACTTGTTTACCTTGACAGGGCGATATGATGGTTCTTCCATTTTGGCTGCAGAAAATAAGTGGGCATTCTTCCCATCAGCTGCATTTGCCTGGAGGATTATCGATGAAGGCTTTATGAAAGACCAGAGCTTGGTGGGAGATTTAAAACTTCGCCTTAGCTATGGTGAAACAGGTAATAACGGTGCAGGAGGAGGATTGGGGCCTTTGCAGTCGCTTTCTTTGATCGACAACAGCTTTACCAATTTCGGTGATCAGGTAATCAAGACCGCTTTTGTAAACAATTTGGCAAATCAGGACCTTACCTGGGAAAAGACCAAGGAGTTTAACATTGGTTTGGATTTCGGGTTCTTTAATAACCGTCTTTATGGTTCTTTGGATATTTACAACAGAAAAAATACAGGGATTATCTTCTTCCGTCCTACTCCAACTGTTACCGGATTCTCAGGTGTGTTTGAAAACGTGGGAGAAGCCTCCAACAAGGGCGTTGAGCTTGGACTGAACTCTGTCAATATCCACAACAGCGATTTCAAGTGGACCACTTCCTTCAATTTCGCCAGAAACAAAAATAAAATCACCAAGCTGTACGGCGATCTTGATCAAATCCTATTTGGTGTGCAGGCAGGATCTTATGTACATAGAGTCGGTGAGCCAGTAGGGTCTATCTATACTTATGTGTTTGATGGAATCTGGCAAATGGATGAGGTGGATGTAGCACAAAGTTATGGTCAGCAGCCAGGGCAGGTAAAAGTAAAAGACCTGAACAATGACGGGTTGATTGATGCGGATGACAGGACAGTAATCGGCGCCAATATGCCCGACTGGACAGGAGGTATAGCCAATACCTTCAATTACAGAAATTGGGATTTCACCTTCTTTGTAAGAACCAGCCAAGGAGCCATTTCACCTAGTTATTTCCATATTTCCCATTCGGGAGGATTTGATGCCACTCCTGCAAGGTTTAACAGCCTGCAGACCAATTACTGGACCCCCGATAACCCGTCCAACGAATGGTATCAGCCAAGTAATAACGGGCCATTTGCGGAGCCGCTTGTTTACCAGGACGTATCCTTCGTCAAAGTGGGCTACATCACCTTGGGATACAAGTTCGACCAGAGAATTTTGGATGCTTTGAAGATCAACAGTCTTCGGGTATACTTCACCGCTCAAAATCCATTCACATTTACCGACTATGAGGGTTGGGATCCAGAGAACGCTGCCAGAAACAGCTGGGGGTCAGCTTATATGTCGAGAATATTTATGGGTGGCATCAATGTTAAATTTTAATCAGACGGCATCATGAAAAAATACATCATATTATTCGCGTGGGTGACTGGAATTATGGGCTTGTCATCCTGTGCAGACTTTCTTGAAGAAGAAAACAGGAATTTTCTCTCCGATGACATATTGTTGAGCGATCCCCAGGCTTTGGACCAATTGGTGGCAAATGCTTATGACAAGCTTAGACTGGCCACTACCTTCTATGATCTCGACCATCAAGGTACCGATGTCTTTACCAGGAGGGATATTATTGCAGGGATCAGTGATTTGAATGATTATGTGAACCTTCGGCCTACCAATGGTTCGGTAGGAACCTATTGGACCAATTACTATAACGTAATTGCTGCAGCCAATACCGCCATCAGCCGCGCAGATGCGGTAGAGGGGATTAGTGAAGCCGATAGAAGCCGTGGTCTGGGCGAGGCCAAATTCCTAAGGGCTTTTGCTTATTTCCATTTGGTGGAGAATTTTGGCGGTGTCCCCTTGGTATTGGAGGAAATCAGGTCAGCGCAGTCAGAATTTACAAGGGCAAGCGAGCAGGAGGTATATAGCCAGATCATTTCCGATTTGGATGAGGCACTGAGTGGGGTAGATGGTACACTTAGTCAATACGGCAGGGTTTCCAAGGATGCGGTTAGGCACCTAAAAGCAAAAGTGCTTTTGACCAGAGGCTATAAGGAATTTGGAAGCAGCCAGGATTTTACCGAGGCGGCAACCTTGGCAGAAGCAGTCATTGCCAGCCACCCTTTAGTGGATGATTTTGCTTCTTTGGTATCAAAAGAAGACCAAAGAAATTCAGAAGTGATCTTTTCCATGCTCTATGGTTCCAATCCCGTTTCCAGAGGATTGGGCAATAACCGTCACCTGCTCTTCAAGTTTGTTTATGACGTCTATCCGGGACAAACCCGTTCTACCTTGTACCATAGAGGATTAGGCCGTGCGCCAAGCCCTTATTTCTTTGACCTTTTTGAGGAGGGGGATGAAAGGGAGGACGCCACCATCCGAAGGACGATGATCGCAGAGGTAAACAGTATGGATGGCAGCATCGCAGCGGGAGATACCAGCATTTACTTTCCCAAGACCCCATGGCCTCAGTCTGTTATTGACAGCAAAGCCTATGTGGTCATTAATCCAGGGCAGTATTTCACTCCTGATGGTTTAACCCAAGTGCATTTTCCCATGTTCAAAAAGTTTGATGATCCTGGGGTGCCCTATACCAACCCCGGTATCAATCCTGACGGGGAGCGGGATGCCATTTTGATCCGGTCTGGGGAAACCAGGCTCATCGCTGCAGAGGCGTATTTAAAAGCAGGAAATGGAGCAAAGGCCGCTGAACATATCAATGCACTTCGTGCAAGAGCGGATGTAGAAACCATGGTTGCTGCGGATGAAATAGACATTGACCTGATTTTGGACGAAAGTGCCATAGAAATGGCCGGAGAAATCAGCAGGTGGATGGATTTGAAACGAACAGGAAAATTGGAAGAGAGAGTGTTGGCCCACAACCCTCATGCGGCTTTAAACAAGGCGATTAAGGCTTTTCATAACCTTAGGCCTATTCCACAACGTGAGGTGGATGTCAGTGGAGGATCTATCTCCCAAAATGAAGGATATAATTAAAATGGGGTTTGATTGTCGGAAAGTTTCCCCGTTTGGGGAAACTTTCCCTTTTTTACCGGCAACCGGATTAGCTCTATTAAATTCCATCCATTGGACCAAAGAACTCTTTATTGGTCCCCCTCTATAAAAACAACCTGATGTCCATTCCATGAAGAAAAACTATCCTAACATTACCGCCTGGTTTATTTTGGCTTTCTTGGCCTTGGTGGGCTATTGGATACCCGGTAAAGCCCAAGAAGCCCCCCTGTCTAGTGATCAACTGGAAATTCCTGAGGATGCGCTCAGTTTTATTGTTTTTGGGGATTGGGGAAGATTTGGTGATGACCATCAAAAGGAAGTAAGTGCCCAGATGGCCAAAACTGCCAAGGCCAACCATGTGGAGTTTTTTATTGTTACCGGTGACAATTTTTATCCCAAAGGAGTGGCCAGTATCCATGATCCTCATTGGAAATATTCTCTGGAAGAAATTTATACTGACTTTGCGCTGCAGCGCGAATGGTACGTGGTTTTGGGAAACCACGATTATATGGGAGATCCCGAGGCCCAGATTGCCTATTCCGATATCAGCAGGCGCTGGACCATGCCGTCCCGCTATTATGCAAAAGACATTCGACTCAGGGATGGCAGTGGAAAGAAGATAAAGTTTGCCATGATCGATACCAATCCCTTGATCCCTGAATTTTATGCCAATTCAGAATATGGACCCAATGTCAGCGGTCAGGATACCACTGCCCAAAAGGCTTGGTTGGCCAGGGAGCTGTCAGATAATACGGATCAGGTTCACTGGAAGATAGTGGTTGGGCACCACCCTATGTACACGGGGAGTGATAAGCGAAGCGAGGGATATGATACACGAAGGATTCGTCATACGCTGGATACCGTGCTGGAAGAAAACGGAGTGGATGTGTATTTGGCGGGGCATGATCACAGTTTGCAACATTTGGTCCCTCATCAAGGGGTTCATCATTTTATATCCGGATCAGCTTCCGAAAAAACGCAGGCAGCAAGGATACCCATCTCAAAATTTGCGGCATCTGCTTATGGCTTTATGCTTTTTTCGGTAAATAAAGAAAAAATGGTAGTACATATCATTGATGAAACCGGTCAAATACTTTATAAAACTGAAATAACTAAAAAATGAAAAATATTACCCGAAAAACCTTTTTGAAGCAGTCACTGGGCTTGGGGACTGCAATGTACATGATGCCCATGTTGGGATTTTCCTCTCCGCAAAACAATCCGCGCTTTGGTTCTTTTAGTGAACTCTGGGATAAAATGGTACAGGCCAATGATGCTCATGTAAAGGCACTATTGGATCAGGGGGATGCCGCCAACAAGCATGGAGGTAGAAGTTATGGTTATAATTTTGCCATGCTGGCCTCAGCCTATTGCTGTAAGGATTCCAAGTATTATGAAAGTCCCAAGCTGATCGAATTGCTGGATTATACCACCGATAAATTGATCGAAAATCAGCGACCTGATGGGACCATTAATGCAGGCAACCTGGAGTCACCTCCGGATACGGGCTTTATAATGGAACCCCTATGTGCCGGGGTCTATATTTTGAGCAAAAAAGATGACAAAGCACTGCAGGCAGTAAAAGGAAAAATCAAAGGCTTTGTCCTGAAAACCGGGGAGGCATTGGTCGTAGGTGGGATCCATACCCCTAACCATCGCTGGGTGGTCTGTCACGCACTGGCAAGGATCAACCAACTGTATCCGGATCAAAAATATGTCAATCGAATCGATGAGTGGCTGAGTGAGGGGATTTATATGGATGAGGACGGGCATTATCCTGAGCGGAGCATGAACTATTCTGATGTGGAGAACAATGCATTCATTGCACTGGGAAGGTTGCTTGATCGCCCACAACTTTTTGAGGCTCCGAGGAAAAGCCTCGAAATGACCTATTACTATATGGAACCCAATGGGGATTTGGTGACAACGGATTCCAGAAGACAGGACCAGTATTCCCACCGGAGTATTGTAGTTCAATACCTGCATTACCGCTTTTTGGCCATTCATGATGGAAATGGAGAGTTTGCCCGGATCGTGAAAATGATTGAAGGATTTCCTGGTTTTGACAAGATGATAGTGGAGGAGGCCTTGTTTCACTTTATGGAAGATGAGATCCTGATGAAGGAATTGCCCGCGGAAGAACCTGTTCCCACCAACTTTGAGCAGGTATTTCATACCAGTAGTCTGGCAAGGATAAGAAGGGAGGATACTACGGCAACAATTTTTGGTGGGGTGGATTGGCCTTTGATCATCGCATCAGGCAGGTCGGTAAGTCCTAATTTTTTCAGTTATAGAAAAGGCAATGCGATCCTATGGTACATGCGTATGTCTGCCAATTTCTTCAATATGGGCCATTTCCGAAGTGAAGGACTGTGGAAAGAAGACAATAAGTATGTGCTGTACCAAAAGCTTGAAGCGCCCTATTATCAGCCTTTGCCAGATCATCTCCAAAACAAGGAGGGGGATTATGAGCTTACACCTAGCGTGGACGGGAGGTTTTGGAGCAAAATGGCCTTCGATGAGCGTCCCGTAAGCAATGTGAAGACTTTGGAGTCCAAAGTGACCATAGAGGAAAATAATGGAAAAGCCACCTTGCTTTTTGAAGTGACCGGATTGGAAGGGGTTGCGGTGACCATAGAAATGTGTTTTGATAAAGAGGGCAAGCTGCATGGAGTCAGTTCTGCCGATGGTGATGAGGATAATTATTTCCTGACGGATGGCACGGGAACATTTGAAAAAGATGGCGATAAGATTTCTTTTGGGCCTGGTGTAAAAAAACATGAACGCATCAACCGCTTAGATGGAGAAAAATACAGTGTGCATTTTGGCAGTTTAAGAACCGAAGGCAACCATGTTTACCTGACCGGAGTCACTCCCTTTACCCATAAGCTGACCTTAGAATGAGAAAATATAGCCAATATATTACCTTGATTTGTGGAATGGGGATAGGAGGGAGCCTTGCCTCCTGCAGTGGTCCTATTGAAAATCGTCCAACCACAATTACCATCAAAAACACTTCTGGTGAGCTTTTGGAAGAAAAAGCCATCATGGTTTCCCGGGAATTGTTCGAAAATGCCCCTGCAGGGAAGCATCCACTTTTGCTGGATCTAAATCAGGACAGCATTCCTGGCCAGTTGTCAGATGTGGACGGGGATGGGCAATGGGATGAGCTGTTTTTCCTTTTGGACCTTCCCGCCCAATCTGAAAATAGCCTTTCGCTTCAATGGATGGACGAGCCGTTGGAATGGAAAGAAAGAACTTATGTGCGCTTTGGCGTAAGACCCTCAGAAGGGGATACGGTACGCCCTGCCACGAAGGATACCTTTTACCCCAATGAGCTTCCCGGGGTAATGGGCTACCAGCCCTATCAAACAGATGGGCCATCCTGGGAAAATGATAAGGTAGGATTCCGACATTATTTGGATGGCAGAAACTCTAAAGATGTGTTCGGGAAAAAAGTAGAGGAGATGTCCCCAAGGGATGTAGGGATCAATGCGGAGGGAGTGACCGAGGACAATTACCATGTGATGGAAAACTGGGGCAGGGACATCCTTTCGGTGGGTACTTCAGTAGGAATCGGTGGTTATTCCTTGATGATAGGGGATTCCCTGGTAAGGCTAGGAGTAACCCAAAGGGATAGTCTGAACAATGTGGCCGAAACGACTTTTGAGGTGTTGGAAAGTGGGCCTATTAGGTCTGTAATGCGCTATGATTATAAAGATTGGAAACCTGAGAATACCGATAGGACCTATCAGGTACAGGAGATCAGTCAAATTTGGCCAGGAATGTACGGGTATCAAAGTTCGGTTTCCTTCCAGAACCTGCAAGGTGATGAAACCGGGGTAATAGGGTTGGTAAATATCCATACCGAAAAAGAATTAGGGATCATGGAAGTGGGGGATTTCACCATTCTTTATACCCATGACCAACAGACTTATGATAAGGAATGGTACTTGGGATTGGCCTTATTGATTCCCTCTGAAGTTTATAAAGGTTGGACCGAAGCGCCTAAAACGGGTCAGCTGACCAATTCATTTCTCGCAAAAGTCGAAATTGAAGAAGGAAAATCCCTGGACTATTATGTCGTTGCAGCTTGGGAGCTGGCTGATCTGGGATTTAGGGAGGAAGAATATTTTAAAAACTATCTCAAAAATCTGGGCTCCCAACTCAGTGTAAAACCAATTATAACCATTGAAAACCCTTAATGAATAATGTTTAGAACGTACAATAATACCTGGAGAAATAATACAAGCTATTCCTTTTTCACCGTTCTGATTCTTTTCATGCTAATTGTCGATGGGCTCAATGCCCAGCAAGTACAAACGGACAGCAACACCCCACTTCATTTGATTCAGCCCGATTATGCCGTTCCCTATGGGGAGGTCAATAAGGAAGGGATAGGAACTGTGCTGGGCAGGGTGTGCCACTATTTGGAGCAAACGACACCTGCTGAACTGGTGCAGGAGGGCTCCGGAGCAGTCATTGAGGATATTGCCAAGGCGGAAAAAGGGGCAAAATTGAAAAAGGGGGATTTCAGAATTTTCAGTTATGAGTGGGGAGTACTTTATGCGGGCATGATAGCTGCTGCTCAGGCCACAGGAAAAGAAGAATTTGAAAATTATACTTATCAAAGACTGGATTTTTTATCAGAGGTACACGGTCATTACAAAGCGATGTTATCAAATAATCCTGAAATGGAAACTCCCATACAGCAGGTTATTTTTCCTCACGCATTGGATGACGCCGGAGCCATATGTGCGGCCATGATAAAGGCCAAGAAAAGTGGCTTAAAGACTGATTTAAGCCCTATGATAGAAAATTATGTCGATTTTATCATGAACAAGCAGTTCCGTCTTGATGATGGGACCTTGGCCAGAAACCGTCCTGTGGACCATACCCTATGGTTGGATGATATGTTCATGAGCGTGCCTGCCCTCGCCCAAATGGGGGATTTGACAGGTGAAACCAAATATTTTGATGAAGCCATTCGGCAGGTGTTGGCTTTTTCCAAGCGGATGTTCAATCCTCAAAAGGGAATTTATATGCATGGATGGGTAGAAGGGGCCAATAATTTCCCCCAGTTTCATTGGGGAAGGGCCAATGGGTGGGCCTTTATGACCTTGGTGGAACTGTTGGATGTCTTGCCGGAGGATTATCCGGGAAGGGCCGAGGTGATGTCCTACTTCCTAGCGCAAGCTGAAGGGCTAGCCAGCTACCAGTCCAACAAGGGATTATGGCATCAGCTGTTGGATAAAAACGACTCGTATTTGGAAACATCGGCAACGGCCATCTATACCTATGGTTTTGCCAAGGCCATCAATAATGGTTGGCTGGATTATCGGGTGTTCGGGCCAATGACCTTATTGGCATGGTCCGGGGTGGCCAGCCAGGTCAATGAAACCGGTCAGGTGGAAGGCACCTGTGTGGGAACTGGAATGGGCTTTGACCCCGCATTTTATTACCATCGGCCGGTAAGCGTTTATGCTGCCCATGGTTATGGTCCCGTCATGTTAGCTGGTGCGGAGATGATAAAATTGCTCGAGAAACATCCATACAATATCAATGAAACGGCTGTCCAGTTTTTAGAGAAGCACTGATAGGATTTCATACCACTATAATCTATCATTGGAGGCTGTCTTATAATTAATTTCTCTGAGTCCTACACAAATAATATTTCGTTGTACTCTGTGAGTCAGTGGAGAAAGAGCCCGCCCCAAAGGGGCGAACTTATAATAGCCTGGGGTGGCAGCCCCAGGCAAAAGTCCCCCGCAAGGGTCATGTTTTGGCGGGATTAATACCAATGGAGCATATACTTTGCCGCCAAAACCCGTGGATTTTAATTGAGAAGCCTACCCAATAAAATGTATAATTACGTCATCGCAAGCGACCAGAAATCCTATACCCATGGAATATTTGGTAAGCAGATTCCGATCATGACTTATGAGACGGCCTTAAAATTTTCAAAGTCGCCAGATGGAATGAGTGGCAGGTTTTCAGTAGGAAGATTGTAGATATAGGCCCAACATAGCCAGGTTTGGGAGGAGGAAATATGATACACGAGAATTCGTTCTCTTTTATATTCTTGTGGGACAGGGAATTTGGGCCCAGCTTCTTCATATTTGTCCAAAACCAGCAGCAAGCTATCCATTTCTTCGGCGGAATATATATAGCCAAACACGATTTCCTGGGAATTTTTGCTTAAGACCAGTCCAGGGTAATCGGCCACCAAATAAAGCCTTCCGTTGACATACGCTTTCCCCACAAGTTTACAGTTTTCCCTCAGAAATACAGCCATGGGATGGGCTGAGGACTGGGCTAATGTTCCGTAAACAAAAAGGTAGTCCATCTTGAATTTTGGTTTAGTTAAAATAGTATATCATTTCCGGATATTATTTTGGCTTGGGTTTAATTTCCACCCTTGAATTATTTCTAGAGCAAATAACAGACAAATCAGTACGGGAAAATTCATTGTCAAGTCTATCTTTGGGCTAAATTAAAAATAATATAACCCTAACGCAATTGCTGTTTTGGCAGCGGATGATAGAAAACCTATGAACTATAGAAACTTAACCCTACTGTTGTTTTTGTTTTGTTGTACCCACTCCATGGCCCAATCCAGGCTGATAAAAGAACTGGAAGCATGGAAATTTTTTAAAGGGAAAAATGAAAATGCTTTTCAAGAGGACTTTGATGATTCAAAATGGGAATCGGTCACCGTGCCGCATGATTGGGCCATATATGGTCCTTTTGACAAAGAAGTAGATAAGCAGATCGTCAAGATTGTACAGAATAACGAAAAGGAAGCTACAGAAAAAACAGGGCGGACAGGTGCATTGCCCTTTACCGGAGTGGGCTGGTACCGTACCAAACTGCAGCTTCCGGAACACATTGGGGGGAAGCAGCTGCTGCTGACTTTTGATGGAGCCATGAGCAATGCGGAGGTTTATGTAAACGGCGAAAAAGTGGGCAACAGGCCTTATGGCTATAGTTATTTTTATTTTGATGTATCCGAACAGCTCAAAAAAGGAAAAGAAAATGTGATTGCCGTCCGATTGGAAAACCAGGAGTTTTCCTCCAGATGGTACCCGGGTGCGGGGCTGTACCGCAAAGTCCAGCTTATCGTAAAGGACCAGGTGAGTTTTCAACATTGGGGGCATTACCTGACCACTCCTTATATCTCGGAAAAACTGGCCAAAGTAAGGATAAAGTCTAAGGTGCAAGGTGAGCAGGTGGAGATTAAAACCGTCATCAAGGATGCTGATGGGAACATCATTGCGGAAAACACTTCAGGGGAGCGTTTTGGAGATGAAATAGAGCAAAATATAGCTGTGGAGCATCCCATATTATGGAATCCTGAGCACCCTTATTTGTATACGGCGGAGTTGGAATTATACCAAGGCGAGGAGCTAAAAGATAAAGAAACCGTACGGTTTGGAATCAGGGAAATAAAATACAGTGCTGAAAACGGCTTTCAGCTGAATGGGGAAACCATCAAGTTCAAGGGAGTCTGCCTGCACCATGATTTGGGGCCTATAGGTACGGCAGTGAACAAAGCAGCACTGAAGAGGCAACTTACCATTCTGAAAGATTTGGGTTGTAATGCCGTGCGGTCAGCGCATAATATGCCATCCCTTGAGCAGTTGGAGCTGTGCGATGAAATGGGCTTTTTGTTTTTGGCCGAGAGTTTTGACGAATGGAAAAAGCCTAAAGTAAAGAACGGGTACAACCAGTATTTTGATGAGTGGGCAGAAAAGGATGTGGTGAATTTGGTACAGGCCACCCGCAACCACCCGAGCATAGTGATGTGGAGTGCAGGAAATGAGGTGCCCGATCAGTGGGGCAGTGAAGGCGTGAAGCGGGCAAGGTGGCTGCAGGACCTCTTCCATCGGGAAGATCCCACCAGACCGGTGACCGTGGGAATGGACCAGGTCAAGTCAGTGATGGAAAGCGGTTTTGGAGCCATTTTGGATATTCCTGGCCTGAATTACCGGACCCATTTGTATGAAGAGGCCTATGAGCGGTTTCCTCAAGGTTTTATTTTAGGTTCCGAGACAGCCTCAACAGTGAGCTCTAGGGGAATTTACAAGTTTCCCGTAGAGAAGGGAAGTGACAAAGTGTACGAGGACCTGCAGAGCTCCTCCTATGATTTGGAATATTGTAACTGGTCGAATATCCCTGAAGATGATTTTGTCCTTCAGGACGATAAGCCCTGGGTACTGGGAGAGTTTGTTTGGACAGGTTTCGATTATTTGGGAGAGCCCACGCCCTATGACAATTACTGGCCATCCAGAAGTTCCTATTTTGGCATCAGTGACCTGGCCGGCCTGCCAAAAGACAGGTATTACCTCTACAGAAGCCGGTGGAATACAGAAGACCAGACCCTGCACATCCTGCCCCATTGGAACTGGGAAGGCAGGGAAGGAGAGACTACTCCAGTTTTTGTATATACCAGTTATAACAGTGCCGAATTATTCGTCAACGGGAAAAGCCAGGGAGTGCAGCGCAAGAGCAAGGATTCAAAGTTAGAGCGGTATCGCCTGATGTGGATGGATGTAAAGTATGAACCGGGTACTGTAAAAGTAGTGGCCTACGATGAGCAGGGAAATGCGGTGGCGGAAAAATCAGTGGTGACTGCTGGCAAGCCCCATCATATCCAGTTGGATGCTGACCGGCAAATCCTCCAAGCTGATGGCAAAGACCTGAGTTTTGTGACCGCAACCATCGTGGACAAAGATGGAAACCCCTGTCCGACGGCATCCAACCAATTGGATTTTAAGGTAAAGGGCAAGGGTAAATTCAGGGCAGTATGTAACGGTGATCCCACTTCAATGGAAATGTTTCACCATCCGACCATGAAGGCTTTTAGCGGTAAGCTGGTGGTGCTGGTCCAATCCTCTGCTGAAGAGGGGGAGATTGAGCTGACCGTCAGCGGCAAGGGGTTGAAAAAGGAAAGTTTAATTCTTCAGGTTGGGGAATAAAAGGGGAGACGGTAGAGAAATAGCTGAAATGTTGTGAATACTTGCCAGAAGGAAAGGTCAAAAGCAGAAGTTGGAACTATTCATAAGAGGAAACTTACTTTCAACTATGTCAAAGCAGAGTTTATATCAAAGGGGAGGAAATCTCGGAAAGCTGATGTTCGGAATACTATGCTTTTTGAAATTATCCTCACTAATGGCCCAGGATAAGCCAAGCCTTCAAATGGCAGACCCCACCATCTTTTATCACGAGGGAATTTATTACTTGTATGGAACAGGAAGGGCCAATGAAGGTTTTCAGGTCTATACTTCCAAGGATACCAAGGAATGGTCAGGTCCCTCAGGCAAGCTAAATGAAGGGTTTTGTCTCCGGAAAGAGGATGTTTATGGGGATCAGGGCTTTTGGGCACCCCAGGTGTTTTTTGAAAACGGGAAGTTTTATATGGCCTATACGGCTAATGAGCATATTGCCCTGGCGGAAAGTGACAGCCCTTTAGGCCCTTTTCAACAAACCGTTCAAGAACCGATCGAAGGGGATGGAAAGATGATAGATCCCTTCTTTTACCGTGCCCCTGATGGAAAGGCCTATTTGTACTTCGTCAAAGTGGCCAATGGGGGCAACAGGATCTACGTGGCTGAAATGAAGGAAGACCTAAGTGGTACAATAACTGAAACAGAAAGGCTTTGTGTTGAGGCCACTATGCCATGGGAGAATTTCGAGAAGGCAGATTGGACAGTGACAGAAGGTCCCACTGTATTATATCGCAATGGCCATTACTACATGGTTTACAGTGCAAACGACTTTAGAAGCAAGCATTATGCTGTGGGTGTTTCGGTTAGCAAGAATCCCATGGGGCCGTGGAAAAAAATGGATGATCAGCCCTTGTTGCATCAAGCGTTGTTAGGAGTTCCAGGTACAGGGCATGGTGATTTTTTTTCTATTGGGGATGATTTGTACTATGTGTTTCATACTCATTATTCAGAAGATAAGGTGGGGCCCAGAAAGACAGCTTTGATAAAAACAAACTTTGAGGACAAAAAAGGCGGAAAGGCGGTGTTACACTGCTTGCCCAAGAGCTGGAGGTATCTGTATGGTAATTAAGTGTCCGAATAAGCCTAAGGATAGCAGGAAGTACTAAAAGAAAGCCAAGTAATCAATACCCTGATTAATTAAATTTTAATGATGAATATGGAAAGGTTTTGTCGGCTAAGAAACCCGATTGCTTATCTTACTCCAAGCAACTGCATCTGGGGAATGCTATTAATGATTTTCAGCTATGCGGAAGCATCCGGCCAGAATAATAAGGATCGAGAGCGTCCCAATATTGTATTTTTTCTGGCGGATGATTGTACCAAATGGGACTTGGGCTGCTATGGAAGTCCAAACTCCATTACCCCAACCATCGATATGTTGGCGGCAAAGGGGATGAAATTCAACAACTGTTATCAATCAGCACCGATGTGCTCGCCCACCAGGCACAGTATCATGACAGGCATGTATCCGGTAAAGACAGGAGCCTATCCCAATCATACTTATGTGAGATCTGATGTGAAATCCACCGTAAATTACCTGAAACCTTTGGGGTACAGGGTGGCGCTTTCCGGCAAGAGGCACATACTTCCGCAGTCGGTGTTTGATTATGAATATTTGGATGGGAGTGCGGACAAAGAGCTCAATCCGGAATTTGACAAAATTGATGGATTCCTCAAAGATGCAAAGTCCAAAGGTGATAAGTTTTGTTTGTACGTGTGCTCCACGGAGCCCCATACACCATGGAACAGGGGCGATACCACGCTTTTCGATAAGGATAAAATAGTGCTGCCGCCCAACCTTGCGGACACCAAGCGGACCAGGTCGGATTTCAGGGACTATCTGGCTGAAATCAACTACTTGGACGGGCAGGTAAAGTCAATGTTGGAACTGCTAAAATCAAATGGCTTGGAAGAAAACACCATTTTTATTTTTTCAAGCGAACAGGGTAACAGTTTTCCTTTTGCCAAATGGACCTGCTATAATGCGGGATTGACCACTGCTTTGATTGCCTATTGGCCAGGGAAAATTAGGGCAGGTACGGAGTCGGAAGCCTTGGTGGAGTACATTGATCTATTGCCCACCTTCATTGAAATGGCCGGAGGAGAGCCGGCACGGGAAATGGATGGCCAGTCCCTGGTACCGCTTATTCAGGGTACAAAGAAGGATAATGGAAGAAAATATACTTTTGGACTACAGACAAGCAGGGGGATTTATTTTGGTCCCGAGTATTATGGGATCAGGACTGTTTCTGACGGGACTTTTAGGCTTATTGTGAATTTATCGCCTGAGGTTCCTTTTAAAAATTCAGTAACAGAAAGGCAGCAATTTTTTAAGGAATGGCAGTCTTCAAGTAATGTGTTCTATCAAAACTTGGCCTATCGGTATCAGTACCGCCCAAAAATAGAATTGTATAATGATAGGGAAGATCCCTATAACCTGGTCAACCTTGCTCAGGATCCTAGGTACCTTGAAAAAATAACGGAGCTTAAAGCTGCACTTCAAAAATGGATGCTAGCATGTGGTGACCAAGGACAGGAAACAGAGCTAAGGGCATTAAAACATATGCGCCACAGTTTGGATGGGGAAAAGATGGTTGTGGAGATGGACTTAAGCCCTTCGCATAAAAACGGGAATTTCGAGGTGCACGGGGATGGCTATTATACTTTTTATATCGAGGGGAAAGCGGATGTTTATGTAGATGGAAATTTCATTGCTCAAGGTGATGATAAAAAATTGATGCTGGGTAGGTATGGGGTCATTGGCCTGAGCAAGGGGAAACATGTTTTTGAATTGAAAAACCAGACAGGTCAATTTCCCAAATTAAGTTGGTCAGGGCCGGGTTTTGATAAAAGGAAATTCAATCAGCCGGACTAAAATCTGATGGGACAATCAGTGGGGGATTACAAGTTGTCTCAGGAAATTTACAGGTAGCCTGAAACTTCCCGAATAAATTTTTATCCTTATCTTACTATTGTTTTTAGGCAAATTGAACCATGGAAGGATCAAATAAAAGGGATATTTCGGTTGTTGGCCCGGAGAAGTTGACGGGTATAGCAACCGGTGAGCCCAAAAACTTTGCGGCGGGGATACCGGCGATAAAAGTGGCTTTGGACCATGCGATGAAGGAAATGGGCCTGAAGAGGTCTTTTTCGACGTTGTCCCATCTCAATCAGAAAAACGGTTTTGATTGCCCGGGCTGTGCCTGGCCTGATCCGGATAAAAGGACTTCCTTAGGTGAATTTTGTGAAAATGGGGTGAAAGCAGTGGCTGAGGAAGCCACCACCAGGCAGGTTAGCCCTGAGTTTTTTAACCAGTATTCGGTGGCTGAAATGTCCCGATGGTCGGATTTTAGGATCGGAAAGAGTGGGCGGATCACGGATCCGATGATTCTCCGGCCCGATAGCCAGTACTATGAACCGATCTCTTGGGCAGCAGCTTTTCAAACCATAGCCGACAAGCTGAAAGACTTAGCAGATCCCAACGAAGCAGTGTTTTATACTTCGGGCAGGTCCAGCAATGAGGCCGCATTTTTATACGGTCTTTTTGTCCGTGCATTTGGGACCAACAATATGCCCGATTGCTCCAATATGTGCCATGAGTCCAGCGGGGTGGCATTGGGAGAAACCCTTGGAATTGGCAAAGGCTCAGTGACCCTGGAAGACTTTGACCATGCAGAAGTGGTGATGGTCATCGGGCAAAACCCGGGCACCAACCATCCCCGGATGTTGTCAGCTTTGGAGAAATGCAAGCAAAATGGGGGCAAGGTGGTGGCGATCAATCCCTTGGAAGAAGCAGGTTTGATCCGCTTCAAAAATCCCCAGAAACCGAATGGCCTTATTGGGGAAGGCACTGCATTTACCGATATTTTTCTTCAGGTAAAAATCAACCAGGATGTCGCCCTGCTCAAACTGCTGATCAAGAAGCTGGCCCGCCTGGACAAGGAAAAAGGTGGGGTATTTGACCATGAATTTATCCAAAAGCATACACAGGGCTATGAAGCACTTTTAGGTGATTTGGAGAACTACGATGAGCAAGCGCTTTTGGAGAAATGCGGAGTAAGCGCCGAAAAGGTGGACCAAACCGTTGCCCTGCTTGCCGAAAAAAAGAAGATCATCATCTGCTGGGCCATGGGCCTGACGCAGCATAAAAACGGGGTGGATAATATCAAAGAATGTGTTAACCTGTTATTGCTCAAAGGAAGCATTGGGAAGGAAGGAGCTGGTACCTGCCCGGTTAGAGGGCACAGCAATGTCCAGGGAGATAGGACAGTGGGGATTACCCACCATGTGTCCAAGTCCTTAAATGAGGCTTTTGCCACTGCGTTTGGCTTCCAGCCTCCCGAAAAGGAGGGCCTTGATGTGGTGCACTGCATCAAAGCCATGCATGAAGGCAAAGCAAAAGTGTTTATCGCTCTGGGGGGCAATTTTCTCTCTGCAGCCTCTGATACAGAATATACGGGGCAGGCCCTTCAAAACTGCCAGTTGACCGTATCCATCAGCACCAAGTTAAACCGGACACACCTGGTTCCAGGAAAAACCTCCCTAATTCTGCCCACGCTGGGGCGAACCGAAAAGGACGCCAAAAATGGCCAGGAACGCTTTGTGACGGTGGAAAACAGCATGGGCAGGGTTCACCGGTCAAAGGGAAGCCTTCAACCTAGCTCTGAAAACCTTAAAAGCGAACCGGAAATTGTGGCAAAAATGGCCCAGGCTTATTTTGGAAATGACCACCTGATTGATTGGGGAGCGTTGGGAGCTGACTATGGATTGATCAGGGAAAAGATAGCGCAGGTTTTCAAAGGTTTTGACAATTATTCCGAGAGATCGAAGTCAGGCGGCTTTGACCTGCCCAACCATGCCCGAAAAGGGGACTTTTCCAGCCTTCCTGGAGGTAAGGCAAAATTCAGCATTTGCCCGGTTCCAGAGCATAACCTAACCGACGCCAAGTTCCTGCTGATGACCATCAGGTCCCATGACCAGTTCAATACCACCATTTACGGATTGGACGACCGGTACAGGGGAATTTATAATGAAAGAAGAGTGGTGTTTATCAATCCGGAAGATGCGGTGGAATGGGGGCTGAAAAAGCTCGATAAGATAGACCTGGTCAGCAATTACAATGGAAAGGAAAGGGTAGCCAGGAACTTTTTGATCATCCCTTATAATATCCCAAGGGGCAATCTGGCAGCCTATTTTCCAGAGACCAATGTACTTGTTCCCAATGATCAGTATGCCGATAAAAGCAATACACCGATCAGCAAATCGATAGAGGTGGATATTCTGGTTTCCGTCTAGGTGCTTTAACCCGCTTTGCTGTGTTTCTGGGTATGGGCTTTTAAATACTCCGAAGGGGTATGTCCGGTAATGAGTTTAAACTGCCGGTTGAAATAGGAAATATTAAAGTATCCGCTGTCAAAGGCGACTTCTTTGACACTATAACCCTCTTCGATCAAGAGTTTACAGGCGTGTCCGATGCGGATTTCATTCAGAAATTGAGAAAAGGTCTTTCTGGTATGTTGTTTGAAAAAACGGCAAAATGCATTGACACTAAGGTTAGCTACATCTGCAGCTTCAGAAAGTGAAATGTCACGGGTGAAATTGTCCATTATGAAACGGATGACGACATTTACTTTTTTGGTGTCGCTTGGACGGGCTTCCAGCTCGAAATTAATATGGCTTAGCGGAATAAGTTCTTGGCTTTTGGAGAGTCTGTTCAGAATCTTCAGCAGATAAATGAGCCTGTCCAAGCCTTTCTTTGAGGCAATTTTGTGAGCAGATTCAAAAAGCCGTTTTCTGGAATTCCCCTGAATAAGGAGTCCCCTTTTACTATGGTACAAGAGCTGCTTTACGCCATGGAATTCCGGTAGGTCCATCAAGTCCTTCCCTAAAGTTTCCACAGCAAACAGTATTGAAATATTCCTGGACCGAAGTCCTGAAGTCTCTTCATAGTAGGGCTTATCACTTCTGAAAAAATGGGGGAGGTTGGACCCCAGCAAAAAGATGTCCCCAGCTTTGAAGTTCCCTATAGCATCCCCGATGAAATAAGTCCCTTCACCCTCCAAAATCACCATGATCTGGGTTTCCAAATGATAGTGCAGGTTATCGTAGAAATAGGGATAATCTTCCTGCAATATCCTGACGGCCTCTTCTTCTGTTTTGGCGATTTTGAACAATAGGGGTTTCATAACAAGGTCAATTGTATCGTCGTAAGTTACAAAAAAAGTGTAACATGAAATGACCCTATTTGATAGTTGGATGGTGGATGGAATATCGGTGAAAAGTGGGTATGGGTTAATTTGGTCCCAGGGGGGCGGAATTATTTATTCGGTTTTTCGATGAAGTTAGAAAACACCCCTTTTAGCTCCTTTCCATTTTTTCAACCTGTTGGGACGAGGAATAGGAGGGAATGGATGCTGAAAAGCACTTTACCATCATTACTGCAGCCGATGAAGGATTTCTCCTGTTTTTTTGGAGGATTTGTGGCAATGGAACGAGTAGCTCTTCTTTACTTTTGTAGTGCCAAAAAAGGCAAGCTAAAGCGATTTATCAGTTTTTTTTAGATTCCTACGGTTGGTAGGATCTTGTCTGATGAAGAGTAAAAAGTGAATTGTTCAATCAACATAATCCATAAAAATGACTAGAATTAAGTTACTCGGAGTGCTTATGTTATGTTTGCTCACCGCAGGGCTAAAAGCCCAGCAGTGGACACCAAAGAAGGCTCCGCTAATGACCAAGTTTGCCAAGGATGTAGATCCTGACAATGTACTTCCTGAATATCCCCGTCCGCAGATGGTGCGGGACGAGTGGATGAACCTCAACGGCCTATGGCAATACCAGCCGGGAACCTGGGTGAATGAACCCTACCCGAAAGGAAAGCTTTCTGATACTATTTTGGTACCGTTTGCCGTGGAATCGGCCCTTTCCGGAGTGATGGAGTCCCATGAACGGATCTGGTACCGTCGTGAATTTACCGTGCCCCAAGCGTGGAAGGGACAGTCCGTTCTGTTGCATTTTGGCGCGGTGGATTATCAATGTGAGGTATTTATCAATGACCAGTCGGTGGGAAAACACCAAGGAGGCTATGATCCCTTTTCTTTTGACATTTCTAAGTACCTGAAACCGGGAACACAGACCGTAACCGTCAAGGTATGGGACCCTACGGTCAAGGAAGGTTTTCCTAGAGGTAAGCAGACCCTGAACCCTGAAGGTATCATGTATACCTCGGTAACTGGCATCTGGCAAACCGTTTGGTTGGAACCGGTTCCCGAAAAACGAATTGTTGATTTCCACATGGTACCTGATATAGACCGGTCCGAGCTCAATCTTGCGGTCACTACTGCGGGGGGTAAATTCCTTTCCTATACTGCTGAGGTAAAAGAAGGCGATAAAGTGATTGCCAGGGTAGACAGCAAGCCGATGAAACCTACTGCCATTCCTATCAAGAGCCAAAAGCTCTGGTCACCGGACAGTCCTTTTCTGTACGATATGACCATCACCCTAAAAGATGGGGATAAGGTGGTCGATGTAGTGGACACCTATTTTGGAATGCGTAAGATTTCTGTGGAGCAGGACGGGGAGTTCCAACGGCTGTTTCTGAACAATGAATTTGTGTTTCATATGGGACCTTTGGACCAAGGATATTGGCCTGACGGGCTATATACTGCCCCTACCGATGAGGCCCTTCGGTATGACTTGGAAATGACCAAAAAGCTCGGTTTTAACATGACCAGGAAGCACATCAAGGTGGAACCCCAGCGCTGGTATTATTGGGCCGATAAACTGGGCCTGATGGTTTGGCAGGACATGCCTTCTCCTAACAGTTATACCTTTGGTGCGCCAGAACCTGTGAAGGAGGCTTTTTCCAATGAACTGATAAGGATGGTGGAAAACCTCAAGAATTCGCCAAGTATCGTCATGTGGGTGGTCTTCAATGAAAGCCAGGCCCAGCATGATACCAAAGAATATGTGGCCATGGTCAAAGGAATGGACCCTTCCAGGCTGGTGAACGAAGCCAGTGGAGGGGGAGATCGAGGTGAAGGGGATGTGATGGATTACCATAGCTATCCTCCTCCTGTGGCTCCGACAAGTGCCAACAGGGCGACTGCCTGCGGGGAATACGGAGGTATAGGCTATCAGATGGACGATCATTTGTGGAATCCCAATGACCTGATGCAATATGTATCTGTTAAAGACGATGAAGAATACTTTGGCATGTACAACCGATTTGCAGATATGCTGGTGGATTTTAAAACCAACCAGGGCCTTAGCGCAGCGGTTTACACCGAAATTACCGATGTGGAGATTGAACTGAACGGAATCATGACTTACGACAGGATCATGAAGATAGACCCAGCGGTAATGGCCAAAACGAATCAGAAAATCATCCATGACCAAAGCTATAGCTATGTACTGGAGCCTACAGCAAAGGATGCGGAAAAAGAATGGAAATATACCACCACTTCTCCGGCATCCAACTGGATGGAGAGGGACTTCAATGCGGCTAGCTGGTCCACAGGAAAAGCCGGCTTTGGTGCTCCAAAAACTCCCGGTGCCATCAATGGAACGGATTGGAGAACGGATAATATTTGGCTGAGAAGGGAGTTCGAATTGGGCAACCTTTCCAAGATAGACCGTGACCAGATCCGATTGAGGATCCATCATGACGACGAATGTGTGGTTTATATCAACGGGGTGAAAGCCGTGGAACTTAGCGGTTTTACTTCCGATTATATCAATGTGGAGATATCCGAGGAAGCCAAAAAATCCTTAAAATCAAACGGTAGCAATGTGATGGCCATCCACTGTAAACAAGATATCGGAGGTCAGTATATCGATGCCGGTCTCTCCTTGTCGACAGGGGACAGCCCGATTTCTTTAACTACCTTGGATAAAATCGTCAATTAATCCGATTAGTACCAAGGTATCAAAAATTCACAGTAAAGGATTCTTTCCCCTCTAAGCATAGCTTAGGGGATTGGAAAGGAAAGAGAGGTTACCTCATAAGTTATGATTGGAATCTTGTTACCAAATATTCCATGGGTGTAGGGTTTCTGATCGCTTGCGATGACGTAATTATAAACATTATCTTGGGTAGATTTCTCAATTGAAATCTACGGGTTTTGGCGGCAATTTGTATGCTATAGTGATATTGATCCGGCCAAAACATGATCCTTACGGAATACTTTAGCCTGGGGCACAGCCCCAGGCTATTATAAGTTCACCCCCTTTAGGGCTGGCTTTTTCTCCACTGACTCGCACACTGTTACAAAATATTATTTGTGTAGGACTCAGAGAAATCTACTTATGAGACAGGCGCTTTGTTCTTTTAGCATTGTCCTGATTCCTCATTTATTCTAAAAATGGGGAAGCGGGGATCTTGCCCTAGGGGTATTGCTTAGCCCTGGCTCAAGGGAAACAGGAAAAGGGAAGTGAGACCTCATTTTTTGATGGGAGAATTTTTTGTTAAAAAAGTAGAGAAAGGTTTAAACATATAGTTCCAAGGATTGTTTTTTTGTATTGTAAATGGGCAATACGATGAACAAATTATCAGCAATCGTTTTTTCACTTCTACTTGGTTTGACCATAGTATTTAGTGTCAAGGGGCAGGAACCAAGTGGAACGGTGGCGGGGTACGTAAAAGATGCCAAAACCCAGGAGCCTTTGATAGGGGTTGCTGTAAAATTACTGGGCACGGATCTGGGAGCAGTGACAGATCCGGATGGCTTCTTTAGGATCAGTGAGGTACCGCCCAAAACATATACACTGGAAGCTTCATACATCGGTTATACCAAAAAACAGGTATTCAACCTCACCGTAAGGTCAGGGGGAGTGCCGGACGTAAGTATTTTGCTGGAAGAAGAAATCAGCGAACTGGAGGGAGTGGTGGTCCTGGCCAATACTTTTGGTAAAAATGAAGAAACACCACTGTCTGTTCAGCGACTTTCTCTAGAAGAAATTGCCACCTACCCCGGTGGAAATAACGACATCGCCAAGGTGGTGCAAGCCCTGCCTGGAGTTTCGGGTTCAGTAGGCGGATTCAGAAATGATGTGATCATCCGGGGCGGAGCCCCAAATGAGAACGTCTATTACTTGGATGGAATAGAAATTCCCAACATCAATCACTTTTCTACGCAGGGGAGTGCCGGCGGACCAGTGGGCTTGCTCAACGTGTCTTTTTTTGAAGGCGTCACCTTGTCAACAAGTGCTTTTGCCGCAAATTATGATAATGTGCTTTCAGGAGTGTTGCAGTTTGATCAAAGGGATGGGAATAACAGGGAGTTTCACTCCAACGTGCGTGTGAGCAGTAGTGAAGCTGCTTTGACCCTGGAAGGGCCATTGTTCAAGAGGGAGAAGGATTTTTCCAAAACCTCTTTTATCGCCTCGGTTAGAAGGTCTTATTTACAGGTACTGTTTAAGGCCTTGGATTTGCCCTTCCTGCCTGATTATTGGGATTTTCAGTATAAAGTTTCCCATGAAATTGATAAATACAATAGCTTGATCTTTACCGGACTGGGATCAATTGATGATTTTGCTATCAACCAGCCAGACGATATCGATGCGGAGCAACAGGCCACGTTGGACCAGTTGCCCATCATCAAACAATGGACAAGTACCCATGGACTTGTCTGGAAAAGGAGGTTCAAAGATGGAAGTGGTTTTATGAGTACCGCTTTGAGCAACAATATGTTGAATAATAATTTCAGGCAATTTGAAGATGTGGTCAACGAAGAAGGGGAGTACCTGGTCAATGACTCCAGGGAACAGGAAACGAAGTTTCGGTACAGTTTGACCAAGTTTTTAGGTGACTGGACACTCAGCACCGGAGGTATTCTGCAACGTGCGGACTATAAAAACAGTTCGATAGATCTTGTCAATGATTTCACCTATCAGTCGGATATCAACTTTTTGCGCTATGGGATATTCGGTCAGCTTACCCGTGAATTTTTTCAGCAAAGGTTGAGCCTTTCGGGAGGTGCCAGAATGGATGGAAATGACTTTATGGATTCCGGAAACGATATTTGGAAAACATTTAGTCCCCGGTTTTCTTTTTCCTATTCCCTTGACAAGGCCCGAAAATGGAGTTTTAACGGCTCCCTTGGCCGCTATTATAAAATTCCGCCTTATACCGTTTTGGGCTTTAAGAGCCAAGCAGGAAACTTTGTGAACAAAAGCACCCAATACATCCAAAGTGACCACTACGTTGCCGGTTTGGAATATTTGATCAATCCCTCCACCAGAATTACCCTGGAAGGGTTTCATAAAAAATACGATAACTATCCTGTGAGTTTAAGTAAGAACGTCTCCCTTGCTAATCTGGGCGGTGATTTTTCTGTGTTGGGCAATGAGCCTGTATCCAGCGTAGGAAAGGGCAGATCTTATGGGACAGAACTGTTATTACAAAAAAAGTTCACCAATGACTTCTACGGAATTCTTGCTTTGACCATTTATAAAAGCGAATATACCAGTTTGGATGAAGAGGTCTATTTGCCGTCTTCATGGGACAATAAAACCCTCCTGACCTTTACCGGGGGCTATAAATTTGATAAGAACTGGGAAATCAGCACACGCGTCAGGTACCTGGGAAAAATGCCGATAGCCCCTGTGGATGAGGTAGCCACCTTGGAAAATTATCCGGCCATCATAAAGGACTATTCCAGACAGGGGGACTTGCTTTTATCGGCTTTCAACCAGACGGATTTGAGGGTGGATAAAAAGTGGAATTTCACCAACTTTACCTTTAACCTCTTTTTGGAGTTCCAAAACCTTTTGGGCCAGGATGCTCCGTCCGAACCCCTATATGGGCTTGAGCGCGATGATGAGGGCAATATTACTGAGCCGAGGAACCTTAAGCTGATACCCTCGATTTCAGATGGATCAGTTTTGCCCTCCATTGGATTGGTACTGGATTTTTAACCCGAATTCTAAGACTTTGAAAAAGTAACGTACAATAGCTAAGGTATGAACCCGAGTTCGATTTAAAAGCAGTGAAATAGGATCGCTGCGTCCCCGAAAGTGATCGGGGCAGGCTATTGCGAACCCTTTTGTGCTTGGGTGAGTGTGGGAGGAAAGGGTGTGGCAATCTTCTTATTATGAGATTCCCACGGCTTCCTTCTCGAAATCCTACGCCAAGCCCTGTTTGGCTCCAGACAAGTTCGGAATGACGTCTTTGAAACTTGAACTGAGATTATGACATAAGTTAGATGGAAATATGGACAAAAAGTCCTCAGGCCACATCGATTTGCTCTTGCATTGAAAGGCTTCATTGGGAAAACTTAGCAGCACCTTTTCTCCCTAGAAATTTTAGAGGGTATGCTGCTCCTTGTATTTTGAAGGACTACATCCAAATTGCTTCTGGAAACATTTGCTGAAGTATTTGGGATTGTTGAAACCCACCATGTAACTGATTTCTGCTATTTTTTGCTCACTTTTCACTAAAAGTTGTGCAGCTCTTTTCAGGCGGATCGTTTGGATAAATTCGTTGGGGGTGTGGTCGGTGATGGCCTTGAGCTTGGCAAAAAGCAGTGTGCGGCTCATGCCCATTTCCTTGACAAAGCCGGAAATGTCAAAATCCGTGTCATCCATATGCTTTTCTACCACCTGAATGGCTTTTTCCATCAAATCGGCATCGGCAGGGCTGACGGTAATGTCCGAAGGTGCCAGGTCTGGTTTTTGGCGAAAGGCCTGCTTGAGTTTTTCGCGGGTGAATAGCAGGTTACGTACTTTGGTGATCAGCAGGTCCAGCGGAAAGGGCTTGCTGAGGTAATCATCAGCCCCTGATGCATAGCCCTCCTTTTGATAATCATAGGCACTGCGGGCGGTAAGCAGGATAACGGGAATATGGCTGGTGGCCAGGTCTTTTTTGAGCAGTCCGCACATTTCTACACCGTCCATTTTAGGCATCATCACATCGGAAATAATGATGTCTGGAGACCCTTGTTGGGCCATTTTGATACCTTCTTCTCCGTTGGGTGCTGTGATTATCGTAAAATGCGACTGCAATACTCCTTTCATCAGGGAAAGTAGCTCCTCATTGTCTTCTACGAGAAGGAGCTTTTGGTTTTGCAGGCCGGAGTCTATTGGACCGGCATCTTCCGAGAGCTTCATCGAAGAGAGCATGTGCAGGTCTATGGCGTTGAGTTCTTGCTCTATGGATAATTTTTTTGGACTGCTTTCGGTAGGCATCCTTTTCATCTCATGAGCGGCAAAGTGTGCAGTGCCGGTTCTCAAAAAGACCGTAAAACAGGTTTGTTGTTTTGGGATGCTGGACATGCTGATTTTGCCATGATGAAAATCGACGATGTTTTTACTCAAAGCCAGCCCGATACCTGTTCCTGCCGTGAAATTTTCCTGAGCGTCTTCAATTTGGAAAAAGCGCTCAAAAATCCTGTCCTGATGTTCAAGGGGGATTCCTTTTCCGTTGTCTTCCACTGTGATGACCACTCCAACGATTTCCTCTTGATCGATTTTAATCGTTTTTTGACTCAAATGGATCCTTATTTTCCCCCCTTTGGGAGTGAATTTAAAGGCATTATAGCAAAGGTTGTAGAGCACTTTTTCCATTTGGTCGGGATCAAACCAGAGTTTTTCGGGAAGCTCCTTTTCCATATCCAGCCTAAAATCAATAGCTCCGTGTTTGGCAAGCCCTTCAAAAGAGGTATAGATATTATTAATGAAGGCTTTCAGGTCATTTTCCTGAACTTCTAACTTTAAATGCCCTGTTTCCTGCTTCCTGAATTCCAATAACTGGTTGATCAGCTTTAGCAAGCGGGAGGCATTATTATGGATAGAGTTCAGTTGGTGATGGACCTGCTGGGAAAGATCGGCCCTTCGGATCAGCTGTTCCAGAGGTACCTTGATCAGCATCAGGGGAGTCCTTAGCTCGTGGGATATATTCGTGAAAAACCGAAGCTTTAATTGGTTGATCTCTTCCTGCTTTTGATGCTCCAGACGCTCAAAACGCAAATCGTTTTTCATCCGGATACGGAAAGTAATGATGGACTTGACGATGTAGGAGATAAGAAGAAAGAGGATGAAATAGATAAGGTAGGCTGCCACACTTCTGTACCAGGGCGGCAAAACCCTAAGGTGCAGCAAGCGCTCTTCTGAATTTTGCAGTCCATTTTCTGAGGTGCTTTTTACCCGAAAGACATACTCCCCCGCATCCAGGTTGGAGTAAGCAGCATACCGTCTAGATGCATCGGTAGATACCCATTCTTTGTCAAAGCCCTCCAGTTTATAGGCATAATTGATTTTTTCCTGCTGGTTGTACTCCAGGCTGCTGAATTCCAGTTCAAAACTGTTGTGACGATGGTTGAGGGTCAATTCATCAGTATAGCTTATGCTGTGGGCCAACAATACCTCATTCTCTATGGTGTCTCCCGGGTGGACCAATTGATTGAGTACCCTGAGTTTGGTCAAAATGGGAATATGTGGATTTTCGGGAAGATTGATCTGGTCTGGCAAAAAAGCATTGAAGCCATTGGTACCACCAAAGTACATTTTGCCATCTGGCGCCTTAAAGGCCGAGCCCAGGTTAAACTCGTTGGACTGAAGACCGTCTTCTGCGGTATAGTTTTTAAAGGTTCCGATTTCAGGATTAAAAGCAGTAAGTCCTTTGACGGTGCTGATCCAAAGCTGTCCACTGTCATCTTCCAGTACAGCCTTAATCACATCGCTGGGCAGGCCATCGTTTTCCCTAAACTGCACAAAATTTCCCGTCTCGGGGTTCATTCGGTTCAGTCCTCCCCCAAAGGTCCCCACCCAAAGGTTTCCTTTACGGTCTTCATAGATCGTGGTGACGATGTCGTGGCTGATACTTTCCGGGTCCGCATCATCATGCCTGAAATAGGTGAATTTTTGAGTGTCAAAGTCGTACCTGTTCAGCCCCCCTCCGTAGGTGCCAATCCAGAGCCTGTTTTTGGAATCGATCAACAGTGACCGGACATCGTTGAAGCTAGGGGTACTCTGGTCATTGGGGCGGTGCAAAAAGTTGCTGAACTTTCCTGTTTTGGGGTCCAGTACATTTAATCCTCCTCCATTGGCCGTGCCGATCCAAAGGAGGCCCTTGTGATCTTCCACTATGGCCCAAACCTCATCCTTGCTCAGGGAGTTGGGGGCGTCCGGAGAATGATGGAATGAGGTGATGGCTTTGGTGGCGGGATTATACTTGTAAAGTCCAGAGCCGTCGGTGCCGATCCATAGCTGATGGCTGGTGTCTTCAAAAATCACCTGAACATTGGGTTTGGTGATTTCTTTTTGCCTGGTAGGAAGAGAAAAAATGGAAAACTGTTCTTTTGTGGCTATTTTTACGTTCAAGCCTCCATTGAAAATGCCTGCCCATAGGTTCCGGTCATGGTCCATGAGCAGGGATTTGACCATTTTTCCCGAAAGACTCCCTGGCTCGTTTGCCTGGGGGCGGTAGTGCTCAAAGTGCTGGGAAGCCGGGTTGATTTTGTTCAGCCCTTCCCCAGAGTACATCCCTATCCAAATATTTCCCTCCCGGTCTTCCAGCATGGTGTAAACGGACTGGCCATTCAAACTGTAAGGGTCGGCAGGATTGTCATCGTAATGGAACATCTGCCTTGATCTGGGCTCAAAGACGTACAATCCTCCGCCCAGCGTGCCTATCCAGAGGTGGCCCTGTTGATCTTCCAAAAAGCTGGTAATATTTTCTTCCCTAAGGGGGGCAAGGGGGGAATCAAAAGGTACAAAACCGGATTTTCCTGAAGCTTTTATAAAAACGCCATGGTGTTCGGTCCCTGCCCATAGATTTCCCTTGCTGTCTTCAAAGAAAGTTTTTACGGATCGGATGCGTTTACCATGATGGTCTATCGCCATGGAGGTGAATTTTCCGGTTTGCGGATCCAAGGATTGAACACCTTGGTCATAAGTGCCTATCCAGATCCGGGACTGGCTGTCCTCAAAAAGCTGCCAGATTTTGTTGTCGGACAATCCGGAATTGTTGCTGGTATAATGTTTAATGTCCAGTGACTCGATGAACTCGTCGAGGTTTTTAGGAGTAGCAGAAGAATTGGAACTGATCCTATAGATACCATCGGAGGGGGTGCTTACCCAAAGTCGCCCCTGAGAATCCAATAGTAATTCCCCTGTTTTTTGGGAGGGAATTAGGTTTTTCTGGAGTAGAGAAGCAAAGGAGGCCGTTTTGGGGTCATAAACGTTCATTCCACCGCCCTCGGTGCTGATCCAGATGAAGCCTTTGCTGTCCTGGACAATACCCCGGATGACATTATTGCTGAGGCTTTTCTGCTTTTGGAACTGATGTTTGAAGACCGTAAACTGATAGCCATCAAACTGGGCCAATCCATCATCGGTACCAAACCAAAGGAAGCCTTTGTCATCCTGCATGATGGCCAAGATGGAATTTTGTGGCAGGCCGTCCTGGGAGGTATAGTGGGTAAATTTATAAAAAGGATGTCCCGTACCTTGGGCTGATAAGTCAAGACAAGAAATTATAGTGATTAATATGAAGAGGCAATTTTTTATCATGAAAGCACTAGGAGTATGTATATGACTAATGTCAATCTCTAAATTAAATGGTGTTATGTTGAGCCTATGTTAACTCTTTTATATGATTATACGCAATTATACCAGTAGCCTTGTGTTTTTAAAATAGTCTCTCACGGATTTCACAGATATCCACGGAAAGCTTTTGTTTATTTTGTGAAAACCTGTGAGCGTTAGGTAGATCTCCCGTCATTCGACGGGACAGGCTGTGGAAACTTGTCTGCCGTAGTGGATTCGTGAGCAACAAAACCTAACACCCCTCCTTTGCAACCGTCAAATATGAGTCCACCATCAACGGTAAACAACTCCACTTATCAAAAGTAATTCGTGCTAATCCGTGTAATTCGTGGACAAAACCTGTCTAGTGCCAGATAGATCTCCCGTCATTTGACGGGACAGGCTGTGAAATCCGTGGACTTTCCTTTTTTTTTTACCATCACTTTTTCATGCTCCAATCTAGTTTTTTCCCTTTAAATTTTCCGGCTCAGCATGAAGTAAATGTTAAGAATGTACGATTATATCCCTTATTCAGGACGATTTTTTACCTCCCTGGACTTTAGGGCACCTTCTTACGGACGATAGTTCCCCTATTTGGAAGATGGCTTTTCTAGCTTTGTTAGGTAAGCTATTCCTAAATATCCCACGCTGTACAGTAAAGTAAAAAACAGGTATTATGCTTTCACCTTATTATTCACTCTATAACCCAAAAGAATATGTATTGGAACAACTACATTAAAAAGTGGCTGATACTGTTCATGGTGCTTTTGTCCGGCCAGGTCATGGCCCAGGAAGCAGCCATCAATGGAACAGTATTGGATGCCAAAACCGGGGAAACCATTCCAGGTGTAAATATTTTGATCGAAGGTACCACACGGGGTACGGTAACTGATCTGGATGGTAACTTCTCTATTCAGGCCAGTCAGGGAGAAGTGCTGATATTTAGTTATATCGGTTATGTTAGCCAGAAAACCACCATTACCAATGAAACGAGCCTACAGATCAGCATGGAAACAGACTCCAAGCAATTGGATGAAGTGGTGGTAATCGGATACGGAGAGCAGTCCAGGGAGACCTTGACTTCCTCGGTAGCGAAGTTGGACAAAAAGGTCCTGGAAAACGTGCCTTTTGCCAATGCTGCTTCTGCCCTGCAAGGTACCGTGTCCGGGGTAAGGGTGCAGACCACCACCGGACAGCCCGGAGCAGCGCCAAGAATCATCGTAAGAGGGGGAACTTCCATCAACAATCCCAATGGCGCGGAGCCCCTTTATATTGTGGATGGGGTTATCCGTAGCAATATGAACGACATCAACCCTGATGACATCGAGTCATTACAGGTGCTTAAAGATGCCGCTGCCACGGCCATTTATGGTGCACGAGGATCCAATGGTGTGGTGATCATCACCACCAAAACCGGCAAGGTGGGCAAGACCTTGGTGACCTATCGCTATAATATCAGCGCTTCAGAAATGTGGAACCAATACGACATGGCTTCTGCTGAAGACTATATCTATTTCAATAGAAAAGGAATTTTGGCCACTGCTGAAAAGCGTCCCCAGCATTTGTTCAGGTTGAACCTGGCCAATGGCTTTGGGGTAGGAAATGACCTTTCCAACAATACCGCCTTCACGCCGCAATACCTTACTTCCGAAAATGAGTATAAACTCAATGAAGGCTGGCAGCAAATGCCTGATCCTGCGGACCCCACCAAGACCATTATTTTTGCGGAGACCGATTGGCAGGATATTCTTTTCAGGACGGCCGTCAGTCAAAACCACTATGTTAATGTCAGCGGTGGATCAGAAAAAGCAAGGTTTGACCTTGGTGTGGGGTATCTGGATAATGAAGGGGTAGCCATCAATACGGACTTTAAAAGGTTTACCACCCGTATGAACGGGGATGTACAGGTCAATGACAGGCTGGGAGTCTATGGGAGATTGAACTTTACTTCCAGCTCCAACAGTCAGGTGTTTAGTGAAAACCAACTGTTCCAACGTGCCCTTGGTTTGCCGCCTACCGCCAAGCTTTATTTCGAAGACGGGACCTTGGCCACCGGCCAAAACAGAAGTATGGGGAACCCGCTGTATCACCTGAATAGGATTTCCGCCATGAACGCCACCAACAGAATGACACTTTCCGGTGGAGCAAACTGGGAAATCTTTAAGGATTTTACATTTGAGCCCATGGCGTCTTTGTACTTCGTGCAGGCTACCAATAATAGTTTTCAAAAATCCTTCTACAATACCCCGACCCAATTTGTGGACAGCAGGGAGGCTTCAGCTTCCAATTCCATCTATTGGCAGAAACAATTTGATGGGGTGTTCAGCTATCAAAAGGGCATTGGCCTTCATAACCTGCAGTTTAAGCTGGGTGGATCCTATTATGACCGTAAGAGCTATGTGGCGAGCGCCACTGGTA
Organism: Echinicola sediminis; assembly: GCF_054777495.1. Lineage (NCBI taxonomy): Bacteria > Pseudomonadati > Bacteroidota > Cytophagia > Cytophagales > Cyclobacteriaceae > Echinicola > Echinicola sediminis. Next base: position 57,470 of record NZ_BAAHAP010000010.1, read on the forward strand.
GAGGAGCCGCTTCGGATTTGATTCCCACCCTCAATGCTTCTGCGGAACCCACCTCGGTGAGCAGTTCATTGACCCAGCAGGTGATCGTTGGTTACTTCGGAAGGGTAAACTACGATTTTGATAAGAAATACCTGTTTTCCTTCACCGCCCGCTATGATGGTGCTTCTAATCTTGGAGCCAACAATTACTGGGGTTTCTTCCCAGGGGTATCTGCCGGTTGGAACCTTCACAGGGAAGATTTCTGGGCAAAGGTACCCGAGCAGTTGTCCACGCTTAAGCTGAGAGCCTCCTATGGGGTAAACGGCAATATCGGTAACCTGTCAGATTTCCATGCGCAAGGTCTTTATTCAGTTGGCAACCGTTACTATGACCAGGCAGCCATACAAAATAACAGAATGGCCAACCAGGATCTGAAATGGGAGCGCTCAGGAACCTTTGATATAGGATTGGACATGGGACTCTTCAATGACCGGGTAACGGTGATCGCGGATTATTACAACCGATTGACGGATAACCTATTGACCAACTTGGAATTGCCCCAGTCTACCGGCTTTAGCAGTATTTTGACCAATTTGGGCTCTCTGCGCAACGAGGGGGTGGAAATGGAAGTTTCTGCAGGAATCATTCAAAACAAGGACTTTTCCTGGAACGTAGCGGCAAATGCCTCCTACAATATCAATACCGTGGTGGAGCTACCGGAAAACGGAAATGAGAACAACCGAATCGGGGGAGTGTTGATCTACGATCCGGTATTGGGACAATATACCTGGAAAGGTGGACTCCAAGAGGGTAATCGATTGGGTGACTTGTTTGCTTATCAGCAACTTGGAATCTATGCTACCGACCAAGAGGCAGCTGAAGGACCTTACGACGCCTTGGTTCCCGGTACGGACAAGAGCAAGTTCGGTGGTGATACCAACTGGGCGGATTTGGACAAAAATGATTCCATTGACAGCAGGGACAGGGTATACGCAGGTAATATTTTCCCGAAATGGACCGGTGGTTTTACGAACACCTTCAATTACAAAGGACTTTCCTTGACTGTCCGTACCGACTTTGCATTGGGACATACCATCTACCATGAGTCTAGGGCCAGGTTCAATGGCCAGTATCAGGGAGATATCGGGATTTTGGAAGAAACCACCACTTCCTGGCAGAACCAGGGCGACGTGACGGACATTCCTAGGTATTATTGGGCCGACCAACTTTCCCAGAACAATTCCTTCCGAGGCAGCACTTTCTATCATGAAAAGGGGGATTACCTGGCCCTTCGGGAGGTCACGCTTAGCTATAATCTGCCAAAGGCCTGGACGGAGAAGCTGAAGATAGGCAATATCAGGACTTATTTTACCGGTTCTAACCTGTATTACTTTACCCAATACACAGGCTTGAACCCAGAGGAAGGCGGGACCGACTCCGGAAGGTACCCGATTCCAAGAAGCTTCCTGTTCGGCGTGAATGTCAATTTCTAACCCAAATCGAAAAGCAATGAAAAGCATTAAAAATATCTTATTGACCGGAATGGCGGGAGCAGGCTTGCTGATGACTGCTGCTTCCTGTACCGATAACCTGGAGCTGACACCGACCAGTGAAATCACGGTGTCGGGCTTTTGGACCTCTGAGGACAATGCAAAGGGCGCATTGAACGGCATGTATGTACGTTTTAGGGATGAGGCGGCCAGCAACCTGTTTATGTGGGGGGAAAGCCGAAGTGGCACGCTTTCCTATGGGCTTCAGGCATCACAGGGCTTGGAAAGGTACTTTGAAAACACCTTGGATCCCAACTATGCCGGACCAGAATGGCTGAGGCTGTATACAGTGGCTCACGATGCCAACCTGATTATCAAGTATGTGCCGGATATTCCCTTCACCCATGAGGAAGATCGAAACAGGCTATTGGCGGAGGCCTATACCATGCGGGCCTACACTTATTTTCTGATGGCCAAAACTTGGGGGGGAGTGCCTTTGGTCATTACTCCGACTGAAGGCTATGATGCTGAAACGACTTTCAGAGAAAGGGCTTCAGTGGATGCCATTTTTGCTCAAATCAAGGAGGACCTGAACAGTGCCTTGTCTTTGTATCCTGATAATTCCCTTTCAGCAGGCAAAGCAAGCTGGTCAAAGCCGGCGGCCAATGCCCTAAAAGGAGATGTGTTCCTTTGGACGGCCAAAAGGATGGGGGGAGGCGATGCCGATTTGCAAACTGCTCTGGACGCACTGGAAGAGGCCAATCTGCCGGAGCTATCCTTGCAAGCCAGCTATGATAAGGTCTTCCGCTATGATAATAAAGGAAACAGTGAAATCTTGATGGCTGTACATTTCAGGGACCTGGAATCCGGTACCAATTATAATGGCAACATGTATATCCGTGATGATCAGATTCCTGCAGGTGCAGACCAAGAAGTGCTGGAGAAGCTGGGTCAAGGTGGCGGGCTTAACCGTTGGGGGCCTTCCGCTGTGGTAACAGGGGCTTATGGTGACGATGACCAAAGAAAGGATGCCACTTATTTGAGTATCTCTATTCCTGGTGAAGGCGGTACTATGGAACCCTATGCCAACGTGGTTACTAAATTCAGGGGATATGTCGATCCTTCGGGAAGAAGGTTTTTGGATGATGTGGTCATTTACCGATATGCGGACCTGTTGCTGATGATTGCCGAGGCCAAAAATGCGCTTGGCCAAGATCCTTCCGCTGAGATCAACCAAGTACGGGAACGGGCCTATGGGGATGATTTTGAAGCCCACCGGTTTGTGGATATGGGACAGGAAGCCAATGATGAAGCGATCTTGCAGGAGCGTTTGTTGGAACTGGCTTTTGAAGGAAAAAGATGGTGGGACCTCGTTCGCTTTAATAAAGCCTTTGAACTGGTACCTTCCCTTCAAGGCCGCGAAAACGAGCAGCACCTGTTATTATGGCCAATTTCTCTGGGTACCATCAGTTTAAATTCTAAAATCACCCAAAATCCGGGATACGGAAATTAATTACCATGAGGCTGCCTTAAAGGAAGGAATCCGTATTTGTGAGAAACCAACATTTTCTCAAATGTAAATGATAGAATGATAATTGTACTTTTTCAACGTCATTGCGATCGAAGGCCCCTGAGCTTGTCGAAGGGCCGTAGAGAAGCTATGACGAGAAGAAAGTACAATTGTCACTGTCATCCAACTCTATTGTGGATATTAGAATGTTACTTTCTCATGAGGACGATTTCCAAACTTTGAGGCAGCCTTCTTTAAAACCTGTTTAACCATATGAAATTCAATAAAATAAAAGGACTTGTAGCGGCGACCTTTACGCCCTTTGACCAAAAAGGACAGCTCAATACCGGCATTGTCCCTGATTTGGCGCAGTCATTGAAAGCCCATCAGATCGTAGGAGCATTTATTGCCGGAACCACCGGTGAAGGGGCAGCACTTACCTTGGAGGAGAAACTAAGCTTGTTTGAAGCTTGGGCACCTTTTTCCGCGGAGGAATTTAAGGTTATGGCCATGCTGGGCGGTACCAATCAAAAGGAGGCCATTACCTTGGCCCAGAAAGCAAAGGACTTGGGCTTCTATGGTATTGCCTTGACCGCACCCTATTATATGCGTCCCAATACGGTACAGCAGTTGGTGGACTATTTTGAACCCATCGCTGCCGCAGCTCCTGATCAGGCATTTTATTTCTACCATATCCCCCTATTGTCCAAGGTGGAACTTCCTATGCTGGATTTCCTGAAGGAAGCCGGGGCACGTATTCCCAACTTTGCAGGCATTAAGTACACGCACAATGACCTGATGGAATTTAACCGATGCCTGCGTTTCGAAGAGGGTAAATACGATATTCTATGGGGCTGGGATGAAACCATGCTGGCCGGCTTGTCCATGGGGGCAAAGGGGGCAGTGGGGAGCACCTACAATTATGCCGCCCCTCTTTATTTGGAGCTTTTGGAAGCCTTTGAACAAAAGGATATGGAGCGGGCAAGAACCTTGCAGGAAAAATCCATCGATATGATCAGCCTGTTTGGTAAATACGGTGGAGCAGCCTGCGGAAAAGCCATCATGAAGCTTTGTGGTCTTGACTGTGGACAGTTCAGGCAGCCTGTCCGACAGCTGGAGGATAGCGATTATGCCCAATTAAAAGCGGAATTGGAAAAGCTGGATTTCTTCCGGTTCAGCGTCCGTCCCAAGCTGGTATAATTCCCCGAACAAAAACCCAAAGTGGTCTATTATCTTATCATGGTTATAGGATGTTGCGCCAGTAAAAAAACTATTATCCCGCAAATCTCGCGGATAAGCGCAGAAGCTTCCTTACGTATTTGAGGGAATTTATAATGACAAAGATAGTATGTCTGTGGGTACGTAAGAAGATAATCAAGTAACCTAATTATTCATGAAAGCAAGTGTATATATAAGTTGTATTTTATTTTTTCTGTTTTTGGGACTGGGCGCCCATGGGCAGAGCGGTACCGGGAATAACCTGGGAAGCTTTGTTTATAGTGCCTTGCCCGACTTGCCGCCGGAGGAAGGGGACAGCCTTGCTTTGGGCTTTGCAGGCATGTTTGCCGGTGTCCACGAAAATGTGCTTATCCTTGCGGGAGGAGCGAATTTCCCCGAAAAGGAACCCTGGAAAGGAGGAAAAAAACAGTATTCCCAAAATGTCCATGTACTTGAAAAAACCGAAAACGGCTATCAATGGGTAGAGGGGATCGACCTGCAGCTACCTGCCCCTGTTGCTTATGGTACCAGTGTCAGCACACCTCAAGGCCTGTTATGTATAGGCGGGGAAAACCAAGATACGATCTTTAAAAAAGTGTACCTGCTCAAATGGAATCCGGAGGAGAAGCAGGTGGAGATAAAAACGCTACCGGATTTGCCCCTTGCCCTGAGCAATGCCACAGGCGGCTTGATCGGAAGCCAGGTGTTTTTGGCAGGAGGGGAAGGAAAACAGGTGTCCAATGCCTTTTTGAGTTTGAACCTAGCGGCAGAGCAGCCACAATGGAAAAACCTGAAAAGTTGGCCCGGAGAGCCTCGTTCCCATGCAATGGCGGCGGTGCAGGGCAATGGGCAGCAGGAATGCTTTTACCTCTTTGGAGGAAGGCAGAAAAGGGAAAACGGTGTCAGCGAGCTTTATAGCGATGCATTTTGCTATGATCCCCAATTGGGGGAGTGGAAGGAGATCAGTCCCTTGCAGGATGAAGGGGGCAATCCTTTGACCCTTTCAGCAGGAACGGTAGCTGCACAGGGAGCAGGACATATTGTGTTTTATGGAGGGGTGAGGGGTAAGACCTTCAACCAATTGGAAAGCTATGCAGCTTCACTGGCGGCTTCCAAGGACAGTTTGGCCATTATGGAACTGACCCGCCAAAGGGATTCTGTTTTGGAGAACCATTCGGGATTTGATAAGCAAGTGTTGATGTACCATACGGTAACCGATAGCTGGCAAACCTTGGGTGAGCTGCCTTTTCCAACGCCCGTGACAACAAGTGCAGTGAGGTGGGGTGATCAAGTGGTACTGCCTTCAGGAGAGGTAAGTCCTGGGCTAAGGACTCCTAATATCCAGATGGTGAGCTACCAAAAAGAGGCGGTTTTTGGTTGGGTCAATTATACCGTTCTGGGCGTTTATTTGGGTTCTCTGGTCCTGATGGGCGTGTTGATTTCGGGAAAGCAGCACTCCACGGAAGATTTCTTCAAGGCAGGAGGCAGGGTGCCCTGGTGGGCAGCGGGGATAAGTATATTCGGGACGCAGCTCAGTGCCATTACCTTTATGGCCATACCCGCCAAAACCTTTGCGACGGACTGGACCTTGTTCTTTTTGTTGATGACCATCATCATGGTGGCTCCGGTGATCATTTATATTTTCCTGCCTTTTTTCAGAAGGTTGAACATCACCACCGCCTATGAATACCTTGAGCTGCGGTACAACCGTACCGTTCGACTGGTGGGAAGTTTGGTGTATGTGGGTTTGCAGCTGGGAAGATTGGGGATTGTGCTGTTACTGCCCTCCTTGGCCCTGTCCGTGGTGACGGGCATTGATGTGACCCTGTGTATTTTGATCATGGGCTTGTTGAGCATTCTTTACACGGTGCTTGGAGGGATAGAGGCAGTGATCTGGACGGATGTGATTCAGGTAGTGGTCTTATTGGGAGGGGCGCTCGTTTGTCTTGGGTTTATCTTTTATGAAATCCAGGCACGGCCGGAAGAACTTTGGGCCTTGGTACAGGAAAACGATAAAACAAGGATCTTTGATCTGAACCTGGACTTTACGGGAACCAGTTTCTGGGTGGTGCTTATTGGTGGCATTGCCGCCAATATTGTCCAATATGGAAGTGATCAAACGGTCATCCAAAGGTACCTGACCACCAAGGACGAAAAAACGGCAGCCAATGGCATAACTACCGGTGCCTTGATGGCTTTACCCTCTGCATTGATTTTCTTCAGCATAGGAACTGCCCTGTACCTGTTTTACAAATTCCACCCGGCGGAGCTTAGCCCTTCTGTACAAAATGCGGACAGTATCTTTCCGTTTTATATCGTGACCCAGCTCCCGGTGGGTGTTTCTGGCCTGTTGATAGCGGCAGTGTTTGCTGCAGCCATGTCCAGTTTGGACAGCAGCATGAATTCCGTGGCAACGGTGGTCACCACTGATTTTTACAAAAAATTATACCCAAAGGATACCGAGGGAAAAAATACCTTGGGATTTGCCAGATGGGTGACCGTAATTGTAGGAGTGTTCGGGACGGGCTTTGCGGTGGTCATGGCCGGTCTGGGACTGCCTTCCCTTTGGGACCAGTTTAATATGATCATTGGGCTTTTTGCCGGGGGATTGGGGGGCATTTTCCTGATTGGAATGCTTTCCAGAAAGGTAAACGGCAATGGCGCCCTGCTGGGCCTTCTGCTCAGTGCGGTGGTCCAGGTGGGGGTAAAATACGCCACTGACCTGAGCATTCACCTTTATGCCCTGACAGGATTAACAAGTGCGGTGGTTTTGGGATATTTCTGTAGTTTCTTTTTTGAAAACCATCAGAACCTCGAAGGCTTGACCGTCCATTCACTGGGGAAGATAAAGCCGGCAGTAAAAGAAGAAAAATTGGAAAAAGTGGAACTCTGATATTAGCAATGATTCAAATGACAAAATTTAAAGAAATCAAATTATCCCTTTTGGGAAGTTTAATCGTGCTATTGCTTTTTGGGCAGTGCACCAGCCAAAGTCAAACCCTGCAACCAAAAATGCAGGTCAAAGTGGATCAGCACTATATCCCTTTATTGAAAGGGAAGAACAATGATGCCTTCAGTCTGTTTTTTGAATTGGATGAGGAAGATATTCTGAAAACCTTGGAGCTGGAAGTAGAAGGAGCTGAAGCCCTGGAATCCCTTCTGGTTTATGAAATTTCCGGAGAAGGGAAAAATCAGCAAAAGACACCGGTTTCGGCAGTAGTAAAAGTAGAGAAGAAGGTGAAACTGAAAGTGAACAAACCGTTTTCGGAAGGCAGCCACCACTTAATGCTGAGCGTCCAGCCTAAGCAGGGGGCTTCGCTTTTGACAAAAGTGGCACTGTCTGTAAGTAAGGTTCATTTTGAACAAACTTCGGTTGCGGTCCAAGAAGATGCTTCGCACCATCCCTTTCGACTGGCTACCAGTTTGAGAACCGCCGGAGATGATGGGGTAGCAGCCTACCGTATTCCCGGCCTGACCACCACTACCAAAGGCAGTTTGATTGCCGTTTATGATGTTCGCCACAATAATTCGGTGGACTTGCAGGAAGATGTAGATGTGGGGATGAGCCGCAGTACCGATGGTGGAAAAAGCTGGGAGCCGATGAAGATCATTATGGATATGGGCGAGTGGGGAGGTAAACCCCAAATCGAAAACGGCATAGGGGATCCGGCAGTGCTTGTTGACCCCAGTGATAATACCCTTTATGTGCTGGCACTTTGGGCACATGGAAAGCCTGGGAAAAGGACCTGGTTTAGCTCTGGGCAAGGGACAAGTCCCGAAGAAACCGGTCAGTTGGTATTGGTGAAAAGTGAAGATGACGGTCAGACATGGTCAGAACCTATCAACATCACCTCCCAGATCAAGCAACAGGAGTGGAAGCTGATGTTCAACGGGCCAGGTAAAGGAATCACGATGAGGGACGGTACCTTGGTATTTGCCGGCCAGTTTAAGGATGAAAATGACATGCCTCACAGTACCATTATTTACAGCAAGGACAAGGGGGAGACCTGGCATATAGGAACAGGGGCCAAATCAAATACCACAGAAGCCCAAGTGGTGGAACTCAACGATGGCAGCCTGATGCTGAATATGCGGGACAACCGTGGGGGATCTCGGTCTGTGGCCGTTACAAATGATTTGGGAATAACCTGGGTGGAGCATTCCTCCAGCAGGTCAGCATTGGTAGAACCGGTCTGTATGGCCAGCTTGATCACCTATCCTGAAAACAGGTTGGAAGAAGATGCCTCACAATTGTTTTTTTCCAACCCTGCGGTGACAGATGGCCGGTACAATATGACCATCAAAGCCAGTGCTGATCAAGGAAGTTCCTGGTCGAGCGGTTTGTTATTGGATGAAGGCCGTGGCTGGGGCTATTCATGTCTTACCGTGATTGATGAAGACCATCTGGGCATTCTTTATGAAAGTAGCCAGGCCCATATGACCTTTCAGGTGGTTCCCATAGAGGAGGTTCTTGGGGAGGAATAAGTTTATTATTAAGATGCTAGACATTAGACGCTAGACACAAGACAAGCGTGTGTCCTTGATTATTCAAGCTGGTCAGGATTTGTAATCCTGACCAAAACCGTAATGAAAGGTGTCTACTTTGGAGAGGTGGAATAGAATAACTCAATTATCAATTCCTTAATAACCACAATCGCGTTGTCCCGTCGGCTGTGCCGCGGGAAGATCCTTCTCCATATTCTTTAATTCCACTTCTGGAACACTTCTTAAAGCTCAATACTCAATACTAACTACTCACGACTCAACACTAAGAAATGACTAATAATAAATTACACCATTACGGCCAACAGTACCGTGATGCGCTACTGAACAATATCGTTCCATTTTGGGAGCAAAATTCCCCGGACAGGGAGCACGGTGGTTATTTTACCTGCCTTGACCGAAGCGGGAAAGTATTTGATACGGATAAGTTTGTTTGGCTTCAGGGCCGCCAGGCTTGGATGTTTGCCTTGCTTTTCCAGCAGGTGGAACAAAGGGAAGAGTGGCTGGAGATGTCGGCCTTGGGCATTGATTTTCTCAAAAAGCACGGCAGTGATGAGAAAGGGCATTTCTATTTTTCACTTACCCGTGAAGGCCGTCCCCTTGTGCAGCCTTACAATATTTTCTCCGACTGCTTTGCTGCCATGGCGTTTGGCAAATATGGCTTGGTCTCGGGAGAGGCTGAAAGTACCGATCGAGCCGTGGAGATTTTCCAACAGATACTTGGCCGTCAGGAAAATCCAAAAGGGAAATACAATAAAGCCTTCCCGGGAACAAGGCCCCTGAAGAACTTTGCTTTGCCGATGATTCTAAGCAACCTTTGCTTGGAGTTGGAGCCTTTATTGGATAGGAACCTGGTGGAGGAAACCTTGGATAACTGCATCCATGAGGTGATGGAAAATTTCCTGGACAAGGAGACCTTATTGGTCTATGAAAACAGGACCTTGGACAACGGTTTTTCTGATAGCTTTGAAGGCAGGTTGCTTAATCCCGGACATGCCATTGAAGCCATGTGGTTCATGATGGACATTGCCAAAAGAAGGGGGGATCAGACATTGGCGAATAAGGCGGTAGAAGTTATGATAAAGCAGTTGGAATACGGCTGGGACCCTGAATTTGGTGGCATCTTTTATTTTCTGGATGTCAAAGGCCATCCTCCCCAGCAATTGGAATGGGACCAAAAGCTGTGGTGGGTGCACCTGGAAACCCTGGTAGCCTTGGCCAAGGGCTATGGTATGACCGGCGACAATCGCTGCGCACAATGGTTTGAAAAGGTCCATGAGTACACGTGGAATTTATTCCATGACCCAGCATACGGTGAATGGTTTGGGTATCTGAACAGAAGGGGCGAAGTTTTGCTGGATCTTAAAGGAGGAAAATGGAAAGGTTGTTTTCATGTGCCCAGGGCTTTGTTCCAGGTTTGGAGGACTTTAGAAAGCGAGATTGGGGAGAGCGTTCTTTTCAAAACTTCTTGAGAAAAGTCAAATTCCCCGGGTTTGTAGGTAAGCAATCATGGCATGACTCCAATGTCATGCCATGCTCAATGCCCTTGGCCGCTTAGAAAATGAATTTGACTCATTTCAGAGAATACTGTAAACAATGAAAAAATGAAACCATACATTCTAAACCAGACCAACTGGAAATCTGTAAAAGAGGAAGAATTTGAAATAGCGATTTTGCCGTGGGGAGCTACAGAACCGCATAATTTCCACTTACCTTATGGAACGGATACTTTACAGTCGGAAAAAATTGCAGAAATGTCAGCAGCCAAGGCATATGCAAAAGGTGTCAGATCAATGGTACTTCCGGTAATCCCTTTGGGAGTGCAGAATCCAGGTCAGATTGATTATCCTTTTTGTCTGCATACCAGTCCTTCTACCCAACTGGCCATATTAAAGGATATCCTCAGCTCCTTGGATAGACAGGGGATTCGGAAGTTGCTGATTATAAATAGTCACGGAGGAAACGATTTCAAGCCGCTTATACGGGAATTACAGCTTCAGTTTGAAGGCTGTTTTATCGGTTTGATAGATTGGTTTAAGGTAATGGAGAATACAGCTTATTTTGATGAGCCCGGAGACCACGCAGGAGAAATGGAAACCAGTGTCATGCAATACTTTTTCCCAGAATGGGTATTGCCCCTTGAAGAGGCTGGATTAGGGGAGTCAACGGGGTTTAAACTGAAGGGATTGGAAGAGAAATTGGCCTGGACACCAAGGAATTGGAAAAAGGTGAGCAGCGATACCGGGGTGGGCAATCCCCAGAAGGCAAGCGCCGAAAAAGGACAACGCTTCCTGGAGGTGCTGACCGATAGAATAGCGTCTTTTTTAATGGAGCTGGACCATGTGGCTCCACATGATATTTATACTAAAACTTGATTTAAAAAGACCAAAAAAAATGTTTGCTTTTAGAAAGTTACTGTGGTTAATTCTTCTGGTTTGTCAATCAGCCTATGGTCAGATAGATTTATTGCTTCCTAAACCACAGCAGGTGCAGGAAAAAAAGGGGCATCTCCAGATAGAAGCCGTATCACTTTCCGCGGATTTTTTACCGGAACAGTTTGAAAGGTATTTTAAAGAAATGGGGGCAAAGTCCACAACTTACAAGGGGATTCGGGTCGAGGTGAATAGAGTGGAGAAAGTGGATGCCGCTGAAATCAATCATGAAGAGGCTTATTTTTTGAAGATCAATGGGGAGGGGATTACCATAGAAGCCACTACCGAGAAAGGTGCTTTTTATGCTTTGCAAACCCTTAAGCAAATCAAGAAGGGCAAAGACAGCGCTTTTCCCTATGTTGAAATTACGGATTGGCCGGCTTTCCGGATTAGGGGATTTATGCATGATGTGGGAAGAAGCTTCATTCCTGTGGAGGAACTAAAAAATCAAATTCGCATACTTTCAAGTTATAAGATCAATGTATTTCACTGGCATTTAACCGAAGACTTGGCTTGGAGGTTAGAATCAGAAGTCTTTCCATCCCTGAATGATTCCATTAATTTTGAACGATTTCCCGGGCAATATTATAAAAAAGAAGAGGTCCGTGAATTGTTGGACTTTGCCAAGGAACATCAGGTAACGGTCATACCGGAAATTGATATGCCGGGGCACAGTGTGGCATTTAAGCGGGCATTGGGGCATGATATGCAATCTACGGAAGGAATGGTCCTGCTCAAGCAGTTAATGAGAGAGGTGGGAGATATTTTCAACGGCGTCCCCTATATACATATTGGAACTGATGAAGTAGCATTTACCCATCCTGATTTTGTTCCCGGTATGGTAGCTTTTGTCCGGGATATGGGCTTTAAGGTCATCTCTTGGAATCCTGGCTGGGACTATAAAGAGGGAGAAATTGACATGCTGCAGCTTTGGAGCTATCGGGGCAAAGCTATAGGAAATATCCCTGTCATCGATTCCAAATTCCATTATGTTAACCATTTTGATCCTTTTGCCGATCTGGTCAGCTTGTACCGAAGCAATGTCCTTGGACATCCCATGGGAAACGAGCAGTTAGCCGGTAGCATTCTGGCCGTTTGGAATGACAGGAAGTTGAACGGAGCTGAGGCAATCATAAGAGAAAACAACTTCTATCCTTTAATGCTGACCTTTGGCGAGAGGCTTTGGAGGGGAGGGGGAGAAGGTTATTTTGATAAAGTTGGGGTGAAGTTCCCTGAATACGGCAGTAAATCATTTCAAGAGTGGGAAGAGTTCGAGCAAAGGTTATTATCGCACAAGAAGGAATATTTTGAGGGCCTGCCATTTCCCTACGTAAAACAAAACCATATTGGTTGGAATATCACGCAAGCATTCCCCAATGAGGGGGATTTGAAAAGAACCTTTCCAATAGAGCAGCAACTTCTGAGCCCCGGTAAAAAATTGGATGACAAATACCAGAGGTCTGTTACCGCCGGAGCAAGCGTTTATCTCCGCCATGTTTGGGGAAATCTTGTCCCCGCATTTTATTCTGACCCCCAGCCCAATCATACTGCCTATGCCTACACCTGGGTGTATTCCCCCAAAGACCAGGAAGCAGGAGCTTGGATCAGTTTTCAGGACTATAGCAGGTCTGAAAAAGATCTCGCACCCCAAAAAGGAAAATGGGACTACAAGGAAAGCAGGATTTGGGTAAATGGAGAAGAGGTCATGCCCCCAGTCTGGAAAAACAGCCACAGCCAGAAAACCAATGAAATCCCCTTGTCCAACGAGAATTTCCAAAGCAGGCCGCCCACTCCCATAAAACTTTCAAAAGGCTGGAACAAGGTAGTACTAAAACTCCCAGTGGGTGAATTTACCAGCCCTGAAATAAGATTGGTCAAGTGGATGTTCACCTTTGCCTTGGTGGAGGGGGAAGGACTTCGGTATTCCACAGAACCTGATTGGAAAGAATAATTAACTTGTTGACCATATGAAGAGACCAATTTTTATCACTGCTTTATGGCTGATATTAACTTTGTCATGGGGCCAAACAATAGCCCAGCAGCCTATCCGTGTCGCCTGCATTGGAAACTCGGTTACCTATGGCGCAGGTATCTCAGACAGGGAAAAGTATTCCTATCCGTCCCAGCTGCAGTTACTTTTAGGAGAAACCTATGAGGTCAGAAACTTTGGGCATAGTGGAGCTACCCTGCTTCATCAAGGGCACAAGCCTTACCACCTTACCGAACAGTTTGCAGAAGCCTTGGCCTTTGTGCCCGACATTGCGGTGATCCATTTGGGTTTGAATGATACGGATCCAAGAAATTGGCCGGATTACCGTATGGAATTTAAAAAGGACTATTCCTGGTTGATCGATACTTTAAGAAAGACCAATCCCAAAATCGAAATCCATGTGGCTGTTTTGACCCCTATTTTCAGCGGTCATCCGAGGTTTAAATCAGGAATGAGGGACTGGCACAGGCAAATTCGGACCCAGATTCAGGAAGTGGCCCAGGCCAACGGAGTGCACATAATGGATTTTTATCAAGCCTTTAAATCCCGACCCGATTTGTTCCCGGACAATATCCATCCCAATCAAGATGGAGCAAGGAAGATGGCGGGCCTGGTGCATGTTTATTTAAAAAAGGATTTTGGAGGGCTGAGTATGCCTTCGGTTTTTGGAAATGGAATGGTGCTGCAGCGTGGGGACAGTATTCCTGTGTTTGGGCAGGGTAATCCTGGTAAACCGGTGAGGGTGAGCCTTAGCGCTCAATCGAAGGATGTTATGGTAAATCCGCATGGCAAATGGATAGCTTATTTAGATGAGGTGCCGACAGGAGGACCGTATGAACTTAAGGTGCATCACAATGGTCAGCAGCTCACCTTTTCAGAAGTGATGGTAGGGGATGTATGGCTTTGCATGGGGCAATCCAACATGGCCTTTCCCCTCAAAGCTTCCTTGTCTTGGGAGGAAGAAAACTTGAAAGAGGATAAAGGGGAGTTAGGGTTGTTTCAGTTCAAACCTCTTTCCGAAACCGACAATAAGCCATGGGATAGCCTTACACTGCAAAGGATAAACGAACTTTCCTACTTTGGTGGAAACTGGAAGGCAGATAAATCAGGGTTTTCCGCAGTGGCCTACCACTTTGGCCAAGCACTGCAGAAGGAAGTGGATGTGCCGATTGGCCTGGTCCAGCTGACCTTGGGAGGAGCCCCAATCGAGGCTTTTATAGATCGGGAAACCTTGGAGCAGGATGAGCTTTTGGTGGATATGTTGGATGATTGGGAAAGTTCGGATTTTGTTATGCCCTGGGTAAGGGAAAGAGCAGCCGTGAATTTGTCCAATAAGCAGGACAGGCAACAGCGACATCCATATCAACCCGCTTATATCCATGAGGCAGGGATAGAGCAGCTTCTGCCCTTTGGACTCAAGGGAATCCTTTGGTACCAGGGCGAAAGCAATACGCATAATGCGGCCCTTTATGCAAGGCTTTTCCAAACGATGGTGGAGGATTACCGGGAGAAATGGGGCGACAGCCTGCTTCCGGTTTACTTTGTGCAGCTTCCTGGCATGTCACGCCCTTCTTGGCCCTATTTTAGAAACATGCAGAGGGACTTGAGCAAAAAGATTCCCAACACAGGAATGGCGGTTGCCTTGGATTTGGGAGATTCATTGGACGTGCATCCCAGGGCCAAGAAAGAGGTGGGCAGAAGGTTGGCGCTACAGGCGCTTTCAAAAACCTACGGAAAGATTGTTTTGGCCGATGGGACTTCCTTGATCCACGTTGAAAAATGGGAAGGAAAGCTGGTCTTGGGTTTTGAAAACGGAGCTGGATTAAGCATTGTAAATGGGGAAAAGGTGCAGGGATTTGAGCTGCTGGGCAATAAAGGGGAAAGAATATCAGTGTCTGGCCAAATTGAAGGAGAACGGGTAGTCTTACCGGTTCCCGAAGGCGTTTCCATCTCCAAGATTTTGTACGGTTTTGAGCCTTTCAGCCCGGCGAATTTAGTAAATAAGGCTGGATTGCCCATGGGGACAACCGAGTGGAGTATGAAGACATTGCATTAAATCAAATTTTGAATGGCTCAGAAAAGGACCATTGGTCTTCCTAGAGCTAATTCTCGAGAAGTGTGACGATCACTCCCCCTTGCTGTCTGTAAATACTGGACAATCTTAAAAATATATTGGGAAGAATTTAAAACTATTTCTTGTTAAATCAGTATTTTTAGAAAAGCATATTTAGCTATTATCCAGTGATGAACACGAAGAAAGTATATTCCGTAGGTGCTGTGCTGACCATCCTCTTGGTCTACTTAGGCACATTGCTGGGGACCGCTCTCCTTGAAGGTGTTCATTATGCTCCCTCATCAAAAGATACCGATACTTTAGTCATTCATGATGAGAGCAATGCCGGTAAAGTTCTTCTTACGAACGTAAGTTTGAACTTAAGCGGTGGAGGAGTTAATACGGATTTTTCTGGACAATACATTGCATCGGAATTTGTACATGGGCTTATGGCCCAGAAAAGGGAAATAATGGGGCGTATAACCCTGTGTTCTCATGTTCAAATCCTTTTTGGTATTCGTGAAATCATCTTTCCTTCGCACTTTTTTTGGTAATAACCGATTGGAAAAGTCCTTCGGGATTTTTCGGCCTCCCATTTCATTAAAAAAAAATACCAATACGTTATTACCTGGCGGCATTAAATAGGTGCTGCCCTAAAATCAGTGTTCAAAATGATAGACTACATAATAATGGCAGTTGTTGTCGCTTTGACGGCAGCATTTGCAGTCCCTATACTCTTAAATAATAAGGAGAATCGTAATAAAAGAGCGCTCGCCAAGAAGCGAATAATGGATGTTGCGAGTGCACGTGGACTCAACTTAAATAAGATCGAGTTTTGGAGGAACCAATATTTTCTTGGTTTGGACCAAGAGAATCATCATTTGGTTTATTCCGGCGACATCAGCTCAGGTTCACCGCTACTGATCGACCTCAGAGAGGTCCGCAATGTCCAGCTTCATGAAGAAAGCAGAACGCTTCATCATCATGGGGAAAAAAACAAAGTCATCGATAGGCTCGAACTCATTCTTAACGGGGAAATTCCCGGAAAAAGGTGGGTGCTGGAAGTATTTGATGGAGAGCGTTTCTCCGATTTGGCAGGAGAACCGGTACTCATAAAGGTATGGAAAGAACATATCGAAAATGCGATAAAGAAACCAATAATTCTAAAAGCGAATGCCTAATGAAAAATCTGGTATGTATTCCCAAAGAACAGTTGGCTGGGGTGAGGTTTGCCCAGGTCGAGGTCCTTCCACAGATGGAGGAGATAAAAATGAGAGAGCGTAACTTGCTGAAAGCATTGATACTTGGAAATCTTGAGCATCAAAAGGTCAAGCTCTTTATCTGTGATGAGCAATTGAATTTCCTGTTGGTAGAAACTACCATTTGGGCGGTAACCGATTCGGGTGTTTGCCTAAAAGGAGGGTTGAATGTGCCCAAGCAGGCAATCGTGCAGGTGGAAATCTAATAGAAAAGCCCGGGAAACATCCCGGGCTTTAATGAATAACTATTATTAACCTTTATTTATTTTTCTACGGATAGACCGTTTTTTGCCAAGGTGTCCTCATTATTGGAGAGGTCCGACCAATCAACTTTTAGCTTAGGGTTAATGCCATTGATGTATTTTTCTATATTGGTGTAACCGTCTCCATTGAGGTCACCGTTGGCGTCAGATGCGTCGTTGATGTTCAGGCCTACCTTGATTTCCCATTGGTCAGGCATGCCGTCTCCATCTGTATCCTTATAGGGAGTACCATGATATTCGGGATAGCCACCTACTTGGCTGATGTCCGTGATAATCCCTTTTTTGTAAGCATCATTAGGGAGTCTTCTGTATTTGAACTGATAAAAAGATTCAGGATCCAATCCTTCCACATATTCAGGATTCCCTGTTTTTACGGTTCTGATCACCCTTTCATCTACTGGATCTCTTTTGGGCAAAGTAGCCCCGGCATGTTCCATTACGTGGCCAAAGGTCTCTTTGCTTGGTAGCACAGTCAGATGCGGCATGGGAAAGGGCTTGTCGGACTTCATGCGAGGAAAGTAATGTTGGGCAGTTTGATAGTCCATTAACTGGCCATCCTTACCTTCCATTTGTACTCCGCCTTTCCAGTTGTTGGCCGTTACTTCAGCATTGCCTTCCACTATATTTCCGCTGACATGTGCTCTTCCGAAGACCACAGAATCCAAATCACTTCTCCCAGCCTCTGGCTTGAGGATTCTATAACTTACCGGAGCGGAAAGCTCGGTGACAGGCCCAGGTTTGTAGTAATTGTTGATGATATTGAATTTGGCCTTGTAATCTCCGCCATCGGTGGTTCGGTGTGACCAGTTGAAGATCACATTATTTACAAAATTGAAGATACCGTTCCATCCAATGGAAGGATTCCTGCCAGCATTGCTGGCCCAAAGGTTTTTCATGAAAGAACAGTTCTCACCTCCGAGGGTGCTTCCAAGAGAGTGGTTGTAGGTGTCCAGGTCTTCAGAGAAAATACTGTTTTGAATGGTCACATTGACGGTAGGCAGCTTTTCGTCTTTGTAGCCTGCCCCCGGGCTATACATGTGTCGGTAGATGGACATGTTTTCATCCAGCCCCCAACTAGCAGAAACATGGTCGATCATGATATTTCCTACTGGATTACCGCCAATGGCATCGTCCCTTCTTCCTACGAAAGTTTCCCCTCTCCGAAACCGCATATGTCGAATGATCACATCGTGAGTGTCGATCCATACCGATTCTCCCGCAACACAAACACCGTCTCCCGGAGCGGTCTGACCCGCGATGGTTACATAAGGGGCCCGGATGATCAAGGGGCTTTCTAATTGGATGATACCAGCTACATTGAATACGATGATCCTGGCTCCTCCAGTCCCGCAGGCTTCCCTGAGCGTGCCTGGCCCACTGTCCGCCAAACTGGTTACCGTGAGTACTTTTCCCCCTCTTCCTCCAAAAGTATACATACCGCCTCCCTCGGCACCGGGAAAGGCAGGAATATCCGCTTGGGGAAGGTCTGTGGGGCGTGCTGCCCAAGGAATATAGGGCTTGCCCTCTTCTTCTTCTCTATAAACGGCAATTTTTGCTTTCTCCCAAGCAGCATCAGCCTGTTCAAGCGCTTTAGCCTTGTTGGCTTCCCCTTTGGCCCTTTCTTCGGAAGAGATATCCGGGTATTGGGCAAAAGCTTTAGAAAAAGCAGTAAGGATTAAAATGAAACTTAAAAAACTGATCCGGTTACTAAGCATTACTTTCTGGTTTACTGGTGGATGGTGACACGACCGATGAGCACTGAAATACTCCTTCGGTCTCTGACATTTCGATCCGTGATAAAACCATCCTTTAGGAAGGTTGACCAATGGTGACATTATCAGCGCCACAGCCCCGAAATGTGTCATTCTTTAATTTCAATATCTAACTTACGGTAAGAGAAATGGCTTTCTAAGGCAGATTGTTTCAATAAGGATAATCCAGGACCGAACCGGGATATTTTGTCTTTGAGGTTTATTGGTTTTTTGTATATATGGAAGCTGAGTCTCTAAAAATGTGTCCACGAATTGCACGGATTTTCACGAATTTGTTCTGTTAATGTAGAAAAAAACTTTTACTGATAAGCTATGCTGTAGAGGAAGCTTCCATTAAAATCTTTCGTGATAACTAGTGCAATTCGTGGACTTCCTTTAAGACTTCTAGGATAACCAGGCTTTCTACTGGTCCAGCCAGGCTTTGAAAGCGGGAGTTTTTTCGCTGCTGATCACAATTTCCGTGTCCAGCGGAGGGGTGAGCGCCAGTTTTACCCTGCCCTTGAAGTAAGGGTGGATTTCCGAAACGGCATCGATGTGGAGGATCAGTTGCCGGTTTGCCCTGAAAAAGAGGCTGGGATCCAGTACCTGGATCAGCTCATCCAGTGATTGGTCCAAAGGGTATTTGTCACCGCTGTTGGTGACCAAAAGATTGAGTTTGCGGTCGGTGAAGATATAGGCAATCTGCTCCGTTTTGACCGACCGGATTTTGGTACCGGCCTTGACCATAAAACGTGATTTGTACTCCGGCCGCTTTTCTTCCAAGGCCTGTAACAGGACATCCACATCGAGTTGGGGTACATCACTTTTGAAATTGGATTGGAGTTTTTTGAGTTTGTCCAGACTCTTTTCCAGCTTGTCGTAATGGACAGGCTTCAGCAAATAGTCAATACTGTGGACCTGAAAGGCTTTGATGGCATACTGGTCATAGGCGGTGGTAAATATGACAGGACTGGTAACTTCCACCTGTTGGAAAATCTCAAAGCAAAGACCGTCATCAATACGGATATCCATCATGATCAGGTCAGGGGCGGGGTTTTCCCTAAGCCACTTGACCGAGTCCACGATAGAGGTCAGGTTGGCCAATACTTCCATTTCCTCATCGTACCTTTTTAGCATTTGGCTTAATTTTTCCGCCGCCAGGCTCTCATCTTCTATGATTAATATTCTCATTTTTTTCAGCTTTGCTCTCCGTAGTTAAATGGGTAGTAGGGTAAATCCTTAAACCGGTCACAGCAAGGGACATCCCTTCTAATTCAAATTACCATGTTTTTTCTTCATTATCCAGCTCGAGTAAAGGAAGCTTGACGGTAAATAAGTCACCGGATTGGTCAATGATGACTTGTTCTTCAGAGAAATAGGCATAGCGCTTTTGAATATTGTCCAGACCGGTTTTAGGAAGTTCAGAATAGCCAGCAGCCTTGGGCTGAAAGGAATTTTTTACCACCACGTGTTTTTCTCCTTCAAGGTAAATATCGATTGAAAGCGGTTGGGAAGCTGTGGCAATATTGTGCTTAATGGCATTTTCCACCAGCATCTGTACAGCCAAGGGAGGTAGGAAATAAGCTTTTCCCAATGCTTGATAATCAATGCTGATTTTTAACTGTCGGTTTAGCCGCTGTTGGAAGAGGTAAATATAAGAACGGATAAACTCCAGCTCGGTGTCCAGCTCTACCAATTCTTCGTCCCGGTGTTGCAGCACATAACGGTATACATCAGCAAACTTATCCAAAAACCGATGGGCATCGGAGGTGTCCTTGTCTATCAGTGAGGACAGCACATTGAGGTTGTTGAAGAGAAAGTGTGGGTCAATATGCGTTTTCAACGATTCCAGCCTGGATTTTAGGTTCTCGGCCTGAAGTTTTTCGGATTTGAGTACGGCTTGTTTCCAGCGCTGCATAAAGAAAATCCCAAAATTGATGGACATGACCGGAATAAAGAATAGCAGGCCATAGATATTGAGAACAATTAGTTGTTCGCTGTCCGGGGGAAAGCCCGTAAAAAGGGTCTTTAGAAAATAGTAACAAAGATTGATACAGGCCAGGGAATACCCTCCGCTGATCAAAAACTGTATCAAGAGACGTTTGAGCGGGCGGTCAGTCCAAGTTAAGCGTTCTTCTAGCTTGTGATGGATCAAAATATTGCCCCAAATCAACAATCCCAGAACTGCTGCTATCCATAAAAGGGCAGCGGTATAATCATTTCCTCCCCAAAAGAACAAAGCCAGTACCAACAGTAGCCCGATACCGGACGGGATGATCCACTTTTTAAGGTTTATTGACTTGTTTGTATTCATAGGTATATCGGCGGTTTATACTTTCGGATAGAAATGCAATTTAAGGTTTCTCATTAAAAACCGCCCCGTTTTATCAATGTTCCAAAGCAATCTGTAATACCTTATGCCATGGAACATAGCGGAACTGTCCCTGTCGTGTCCGGACCATGATGCCCCAGTTTTGCTCGTTCACATCGCTTCGATCACCCAAAACGATTTTTCGGCCATCGGTAAGGTAAACGGCCGTATGGGTACTGCTTACGGGAGTAATCCTGTCAATCAGACGAAAGGGGACCTGTCGCAGGCCTCCGCCTTCTCCCCAGCCGTCCAGGGTTTCAATGTCCCAATGCTCGTCCAAATCAAAAAACAGAGCTCCCTTTAAGGCGCTTTTGTCTTTTAAAGTAACCGTGCCGGTAAGCTCTTTGGGGCTGGGGAAATCATCGTATCCGAAGCCGGAATTGGCAGGGTAGGGGACAAACTCGGCGTTTTTGAAATCCCCCCACTTCAAACTGATCTGCCCCCATCCTGGATTGCGGATCAGAATCCCCTCATTTTTATTGGTGACATTAGTGAATTCATGCAGGTAAATTTCCTTGCCCGATTGCAGCTGGATCAGGGAGCCCATGTTCTTGGGCCGGATAGAATGTACATCATAAAAGTGATAGCGGGCCCTGCGGTCGTCAATGGTAATGCCATCAAGGTATTGGGAAGAAAGATGTTCATTGAGGTCCCACTTTATCAGTCCATTATAGGTAAAGCCTGTTCTGGTCAGGATTTTTCCATACAGAGGGGTGATGTCAAAGTTGGGGAGTTTGGAAGGTGTTTTCTGAAAGCGAATCCTTTCGATACTGGCCCATTTAAGCCGCTTTTTTTCACCATTGTCCAGTTGAACCAAAATGTCATTTCCGAGCTGGTTTTTGTACTCAGGATCGTCATCCAGAAAAACCCGAATGTTTTCATGGTTTTTGAGTACCACGGTGGCGGCATCATCACCGGTTATCAGGATTTCCTTCAGGTGACCAAACTGGGATCTAAAGGTGAGTTTTCGGGATGGATACTGGTTTTTCCAAAGCGCCATAAAACCCCAGTCGGTTTTTTTCTCATCGGCACTCAATCCATCAAGATCCTCCTTTTTCAGGTATTGTAAAACTGTATTGTCTTTTTTTTCCACTACCAGCAGGTCCACCCATAGACTCTGCCCCGCACTCCAGGTGATTTTGCCTTTATACCTCGATTCATCCCGCAGTTCTACTTCCCCGTAGATAAAAGCCTCCTGTTGGGCAAAAACCTTGTTCAGCCCGGAAAAGATCATTAGAAATAAAAATGGAAGGTATTTGATTAAGCTTTTTTTCATTTTGAATCTGCTAATGTATGAAATAAGGAAGATTTAAAGGGAGTATCAAGACGGATATTCCTAAACTGGATAGCAGGGTGCTGAATCGGGAAATGGGAGGGGCGGAAGGATTGGAGACTGAGCGTTCAAGGAGCTTTTCTATTTCAGCTGATTAATAACTCCATTTAATTTGGATAGGTGTCCCGCAGATTTCGGGGATTTACGCGGATGAAATTTTGAAAGAAGCAGCATTTTCTGCTTGGATCAGTGTTATCCTTCCTACAGAGGAGGTAGCGGGCGACTTTTCCTGATTCTATTAATGGTTATAGGCCACTGAGCCTGTCGAAGTGCTCTTGTCGGTAATGAGGAATCAATTTGCTGTGTTTTTTATTAACCACGGATACATAGGATAACCACCGATGTTTTCGGTAGACTGTTGTCCCGCAGATTTCGGGGATCTACGCGGAAGAAATTTTGAGAGAAAAATTTTATTTCTGCGCTTATCTGCGTCATCCCTGCCTACCGATGAAGAAGTAGCGGGCGACTTTTGCTGATTAAATTAATGGTTATAGGCCACTGAGCCTGTCGAAGTGCCCGTGTTGGTAATGAGTAATCAATTTGCTGTATTTTTTATTAACCACGGATACATAGGATAAACATGGATGTTTCGGTAGACTGTTGTCCCGCAGATTCCGGGGATTTACGCGGATGAAATTTTCGAAAGCAAAAGCATTTTCTGCTTAGATCAGCGTTATCCTTCCTACCGATGAGGAGGTAGCGGGCGACTTTTCCTGATTAAATTAATGGTTATAGGCCGCAGAGCCTGTCGAAGTGCCCGTGTTGGTAATGAGGAATCAATTTGCTGTGTTTTTTTATTAACCACAGATGCATGGGATAAACACGGATGTTTTCGGTAGACTGTTGTCCCGCAGATTCCGGGGATTTACGCGGATAAAATTTTCGAAAGAAGCAGCATTTTCTGCGCTGATCAGCGTCATCCCTGGCTACCGATGAGGTAGGAGCGGGCGATAATTATTGATTAAATCAACGGTTTCAGGCCACTGAGCCTGTCGAAGTGCCCGTTTTGGTAATGAGTACTCAGTTTGCTGTATTTTTTATAAACCACGGATGCATAAGATAAACACGGATGTTTTCGGTAGACTGTTGTCCCGCAGATTCCGCGGATTTACGCGGATGAAATTTTGAAAGAAAAATTTTATTTCTGCGCTTATCTGCGTCATCAGCGGGCGATAATTATTGATTAAATCAACGGTTTCAGGCCACTGAGCCTGTCGAAGTGTCGTCTGCCGCAAGACTTCCTTCAAAGAAAATATTTCCCGGTTCAGGAAGCAAATATCCTTTTTGGAGAGTTTTGGGTACCTGAATCGAATATGCCCGAACTATCTTTAAGCTAGAAAAATAGCACAACATCAGCGTCCACTGATGAATGAACCAATGATAACCATTAAGATTTTATGAAGTCAACTTCCACCATCAAGCATAAATTAAACCTGCTGTATTTTTTATCAGGACTGCTTATGATGAGCAGCACTGCCGTTTTTGCCCAAACACCCCAACTCAAAGTGGACTTTGACTTTGGAGGCAGGAAGCTGGGCGAGGTCAATGAGCCGGGATATACCTCTTGGGTCATCGAGGAAGGAAGATCCGCTCAGGCGACTTTTGAAGGCATCAGTTTTAAAATAAAAGGAGATGTCCGTACCAGTTGGTACAAGGCAGGGGTTCAGGCACCTTATTACGCCAGATTGAGCAATGATGGCTTGGTGGCCACGGAAGAGGTAGTACTGGAGATCAGCGGACTTTCCGCGGGGAAGCATTCTTTGATGACTTTCCACAATACCTTCGGTAATCCAGAAAACAATGTGTTTGCCCCCATCGATATTTATGTCAATGGTGAGCTGCAGGTAAATGACCTGGTTCCCAGCAACAGGGCGGAAAGCAATGCTGCTGCGGAAACGGCTTATTTGACCTTTGAAGCAAAGGAGGGAGAGTCAGTGACCATACAGCTGGCCAATGACCCAAAACAGGAGGGAAGCGCAGCGGAACTTATCTGGAACGGCTTTGAGCTGAATACCCCCAATATGAAAAAGCAGGCCAAGCTTCCTTTTCCCGAAAATGGGGATGAGCATGTGGTGGCCGAAAATGGAGTGAAACTTAACTGGGAGGCTTCCACGGATGCTGTGAAGCACAGGCTGTATTTTGGCAAATCCAAGCAGGAAGTAGCCAAGGCGAAGGAGTCAGATCAGGTATTCAAAGGTGAGTTGTCCGCCACCAGTTATGAGGTAAAGGACCTTTACAGTATGGATACCTATTTCTGGCGGGTGGATGAAGTGGCAGCCGATGGGGAAGTAACCAAAGGGGATGTTTGGTATTTCAGACCGGCACAGTTGGCTTTTAAAGGAGCTGAAGGCTACGGCCGCTTTGCCAGAGGTGGAAGAGGGGGGAAAGTAGTGACCGTGACCAACCTCAATGATGACGGGCCGGGAAGTTTGAGGGAAGCCATTACCAATGATATTGGCCCAAGAACCATTGTCTTTGCTGTGGGAGGAACCATAGCATTGGAATCGAGATTAGTAGCCAATCAGCCTTATATTACCATTGCGGGTCAGACCGCTCCCGGAAAGGGGATCATGATCAGCAGGGCACCGCTGGGCATGACCGGAAATGACGGGATTGTCAGGTTTGTACGTGTGGGAATCGGTGCGGGCAAGACTTATGATGGTATGGGCCTTACGGGAGCAAACCACAGCATTATGGACCATTGCTCGATCCGTTGGACGATAGACGAGTCTTTCAGTTCAAGGGGGGCGCATAATATTACCTTGCAGCGGACCCTGATTGCGGAGGCTTTGAATGTGGCCGACCATGGCAAATATGAAGCCGGTAAGATGCACGGTTATGCCGCTACTATTGGCGGGGATATCGGCAGTTTTCACCACAACCTATTGGCCCATTGTTATGGTAGGAACTGGAGCATGGGCGGTGGTCTGGATGGCAATGGATACAGCATGGGCCGTTTGGACATCCGCAATAATGTGGTGTACAACTGGGGAAAAAGGGCCACGGATGGCGGTGCCCATGAAGTGAACTTTGTGAATAATTATTATAAACCAGGAGCTTCCACGGTGTTTTTCCATGCCCTGAAAGCCCAACATGAAGGGGTGGGCAAAGGGACCCAACAGTACTATTTTGCCGGAAATGTGATGCCAGGATATTTTGGTCTGGAAAACCAGGAAGAGGGCAGGATCATCCAAGGGGAAGCTGATTATGATACCTATGTGGATCAACCGTTTTTTGAATCCCATGTAACTACCCACAGTGCCAGAGAGGCTTATAAGCAGGTTTTGTCCGATGTGGGCGCCAATCAACCGGTACTGGATGAGCATGACAGCAGGATCATTAGAGAGACTTTGGACAGTACTTATCAGTACAAAGGCAGCCAAAGCGGTTTGCCGGGAATGCCCGATACCGAGCAGGATGTAGGAGGCTGGGAGCATTACCCTGAAGTGAAGAGAGCAACCAATTGGGATACTGATGGGGACGGTCTGCCGGACTGGTGGGAAAGGTCCAAAGGTCTGAATCCACAATCTGTACAAGGGGATTTTACTGATTCTAATCTGGATGAAGATAAAGATGGCTTTACCGAGCTGGACGATTACCTGGACTGGATGGCCAAACCGCACTATTTCATGACAGCAGGGGAGAAAATGGAAGTGGAGCTGGAGCAGCTGTTCAGGGGCTTCGAGGAAAGCCCTGTATATGCGTTGGACTACCTGAGTGATGGCAAGGCTTCCATTAAGAAAGGGAAACTGGTATTTAAGACAAGTAAAAAAGGATTTGCCTCCATTAAGGTCAAGGTAAGTGATGCGGAAGGGCACAGTATGACCAGGACAGTGGAGGTATTTGTAACAGATTAATCATTCGTTTTTTTGGGTTTTTGTTAATTGACTGGCAGGCTTTTTCTTTTGGGAAGGGTTTGCTTAGGGAAATGGTTGGGCCAGGACTGGTCTAACTATTTTTTTTGAGATGGATGGAATGGTCCACGGATGAACACCGATATTTGGAACAGGGGTATTAGTGTTTCAAACGTCATAAAACCGAAGGCCCCTGAGCTTGTCGAAGGGCCGAATAGCAGCCAGCTTTCGCCGTTCTATGATTAGAAGTCCACGAATTACACGAATCTATCTGTTGCTAGACAGGTTAGCACGATTTTTTTTTGGAATCTTTGCTATTCCGGATTTGCAATCCGGAACCTTCATGTTTAGGATTTGGCTTTTCTCAAAGAGAAATCTACTGACTGTTCTTATGATATTCCATTATCCCTTCTTTGTAGCATATAGGAAATGCGTGAAACCTGTCAGGTTTTACCCTCTGTAAAGTTCTCTAAGGGGCTTTGCGGTCAAGAAACCTGTCAGGTTTCAATCTCCAACTCTAATTTGGCAATGCAAGGTTATTATTCGTCCATAATCAAACTGTCGATTTGGTGAAAAATACCCCTTGCAGGGTGTTTTTTTGTTTGAAGAGATTGGGTATTTATAGGGTGAATTAGTTTCAAACTTTTAAAGGGGACCTAAAAACAGGATAATGAATAAGATTTAGTTCCATTTTAAGGTACAGGTTAACCTGATGTAAGGTGAATTTGTTGTTCAGATAAGAGGCATGCGGTTAATATGTGCGATTTTAAACGGGTTATTGCAAAGCTGAAACAACCGCACATCAGCAAATAGTGCTATCGCACACATTATACTTTCACCCCAACCGATTCCGATACTCACTAGGTGTGAAACCCAACACTTTTTTTACATAACGCGTGAAGAATGACCGACTGGAAAATTGCATTTCATCGGCTATTTCAGCGATGTTCAATTGTGTGTTTTGGAGAAGGAGTTCCAAGCGTTCTCGGACATAGCGTTGAATCCACTCCGAAGCGGTAATGCCCGAAGTAGTTTTGCAAACATAATTCAGGTATTTGGATGTAATATGCAATTGTTGGGCATAAAACTGGACTTCCCGCTCTTTACTGCAGTGTTCCTGAACCAATTGTATGAAGCGCTCATAAAGTGTACCACTTTGCGCAGTACGTTTTCTATGCTCAAATTCATTGGCGAAAGTGTGCCACATTTCCAAAATAAACAGCCTCATTTGCAATTTCAGAATCTCAGTGTAAAAGCGGTGTTCTTTCTGTAAAAACTTATCGTTCAGGAGTTGAAAGTTCAATAAGATTCTGTGCTTATCTTTTTTATCGTTTAGATACAAAACAGGGTATTCTTTAGAATGCAAAGTAGCATCAATACCTCTGCTTTGGTCCGGAATGTTTTGATTTAAAAACTCTTTTTCCACGAATAAAACGGATGCCTTAAAATTTTTAGAAAAAGTAATATCCGCCACTTTGCTCTCTGCAAACCAAAAAACAAATTCACCGGCTTTACATTTATAAGACTTACCATTAAAAACAAAGGCTGCATTTCCCCTTTGACAGAAGAGGTGTGTATGGTAACGATGTAAAAAATCATCAGGGAATATGAAACTTCCTAATGCTTCAAACAGAACTACACTATCCTTCTTTGCACTATTCACCATCATGCTTTTTTTTGAATATACGTGATATTTTAAATTATTTACGAATTAAGTGTAATATATGTAAACTGTGTTGTTTTTATTTTTGCATTGATAAATAGCCAACAAATGAAAGAAGAAGATATTTTCGAGCGGTTAAAAAAAGGAGAAACCATTTCGCCAAATGATCCGCAAGCTTACAAAATGCGTGAGGCTTCATTTGTTACAAAAGAATTGTTGATACAGATGAACAATTCTTCAGATGTGGCAGAAATAAGGGCTTTGCTAAGTCAAATCACTGCTTCGGAGATTGACGAAAGTGTAGCTGTGTTCACCCCTCTGTATGTCAATTACGGTAAGCATACCAAAATCGGTAAAAATGTATTCATCAATTTTGATTGTGTATTCCTTGATTTGGGTGGTATTACCATAGACGATAATGTGCTGATAGCGCCAAAAGTCAGTTTACTATCAGAAGGACATCCCACTTCGCCGCAAGAAAGACATTCACTTGTCCCTAAACCGATTCATATCAAGAAAAATGCTTGGATTGGTGCTGGCGCTACCATTTTACAAGGGGTTACGATAGGTGAAAACTCGGTGGTGGCGGCAGGTTCGGTAGTTTCCAAAGACGTTCCCGATAATGTAATCGTAGGTGGAATACCTGCAAAAATCATTCAGACTATTTAAAACAGAAAAAAATGAAAAAAGGAACAACCCTCGCAGTTATAATACTACTGTTTTTAGGCCAGGCCTGCCATATAAAATCAGAGGCACAAACAAAAAAAACTGAATCAATGGACACTATAGCAGAACACTATACATTTGAGTTGAGTGACAATGTAACCCGTGAAAAGGTTACCTTTAAAAACCGTTACGGAATTACCCTAACGGGAGATTTATACATTCCAAAAAATGGAGGTAAAGAACTTTTGTCAGCACTTGCAATTAGTGGGCCTTTTGGAGCCGTAAAAGAACAATCTTCCGGTTTGTACGCCAACCAAATGGCAGAAAAAGGATTTATTGCTCTGGCATTTGACCCGTCTTACACAGGTGAAAGCAGTGGAGAACCCCGCAACGTGGCCTCTCCTGATATCAATACCGAAGATTTCAGTGCTGCAATAGACTTCCTTGGGCTGCACCACAAAGTGGACCGAAACAAAATCGGCATTATTGGGATTTGTGGCTTTGGAGGTTTTGCCTTAAACGCCACCGCTGTAGATAAACGTGTGAAGGCAGTGGCAACCACCAGCATGTACGATATGTCTCGAGTGAATGCAAAAGGCTATTTTGATGCTACCACAGCGGAGCAACGCAAGCAAGCGTTGGAAGAATTGAGCTTACAGCGTTGGGAAGATGCAGAAAATGGAAAGCCGAAATATCCTCAAAACGGATTGGGGCAGACCAACCAAGAATCGCCCCAATTTGTGAAAGAGTATTATGATTATTACAAAACTGAAAGAGGTTTTCACGAACGTTCATTAAATTCAAATGGCGCTTGGACAGCAACAAACGCTTTGTCATTTATGAATATGCCCATCCTGACGTACATTGAAGAGGTGTCACCAAGGCCGATGCTTTTAATTGCAGGTGAAAATGCACACTCCAAATATTTTAGTGAGGATGTGTACAAAGCAGCGTCGGAGCCTAAAGAGTTGGTGATTATTCCAGAAGGGGTTCATACCGATTTGTATGACCAAACGGATAAAATTCCTTTTGACAAACTGGAATCCTTCTTTAAAGAAAATTTGAAATAAGCTACTGCTGATTATTACAACAGTAGTCATGTGCGGCAGTATGCTGTTCAATTTCCTGGACTGTTCCGGATTTACAACTAGACTGTTCCGGATTTGCAATCCGGAATTCTTTCAGCTTAAACAGTCCTTTAAGCTGAAAGAATTCCGATGTACCTTGAGAAAGCAGAGTTGTAAGGTAAAGGAGTGCTATTACGACCAGAAGAAATACCTATGTGAGCCGGAGGAGAGCAATTGTAAGCTGAAGGAGTATGATTGTAAGCTGAAGGAGTATGACTGTAATGTGAAGGAATACAAC
>NZ_BAAHAP010000011.1:0-86319 GCF_054777495.1 Echinicola sediminis
ATCTTTTCTGTGGGATTCTGTGCATTCTGTGAGAGATGGTTTGCTAAGTTAGAGCTACTGGTGTCTTTGCGGATATACATATAGAGTAATAAAAAAAGAGGCTGTCCCGCGGGACAGCCTCTTTTTTTATTCTGGATAAGGTCTATTTACCAAGGCTTGCCGGTACCTTGTACCAGCCAAAACTTGGACCAGGCACTGTTTTCCTCATCGGCCTGTGAATGGGCGGTAGTCTCCAATCTTTCCAGGGCTTGATTCGCATTGCTGCCATTGATGCTCAATTCCTCTTGCATGTAGTAATACCTGAGAGGCAAAACCGACCTGACAGCAGCAGGTCCTGCCTGCAGTGAAGGAAGGCCTGTTCTTCGGAAATCAAACCATGCTTCCGTTGCGGCTGTCCAGGATGCGATCCACTTTTGTTCCAAAATCTGCTCCAAACTGCCATCAAAAGCGGCTTCTCCGTCAATGTATTCATCGTAGGAAGCTTCCTGACGCCAGCTTGTCAGTGATTGCCTCACCCCTTCCCGGTAGTAAGCTCCGGCATCTCCGGAAATCCAGCCCTGCTGGGCGGCCTCCGCCAAGCCGAACTGCACTTCAGCAGCACTTAGCAATCTTGCCTTAAGCAAATCGCCACTGGCCTCCATGTACATTTCACTGAGGAAAGATACGTGCGGGTTAAAGGATTGCTGCCCTGGAGTAGGATTCAGGTTATACTCACTGGGTAAATTGGAAACCGAAGCAGGCAAACCCACATATTCCGGATCGGTGTCCACCGGCTTTCCTTCTGCCACATCGGAAGAGATGTACCTTACCCCTTCCCGGACTTCATCTGTACCCGCGGGCAAACTATTATCGATGACGATGGGCACCTCAATCTTCTTGGCCCAAACCTGTAGCCGGCGATCCCCCAGTTCCTGAAGCTTGTCCACCAAAGTAGCGCACATCTTGATCCTTCTGTAGTTGCTGCCATTGGAACCGTCAAACTCCGTATTGGAGGGCCAGGAGGTCCCTGAGCTCGTGCCGGGAAAAGCCAGTGCGGCATCGTCTGCCTCCGCTAAAATCAGGGGATATTCGCTTGGGTTGGCAAGCATTTCCTGAATGCCGGAAGAAGCCACCGTAGGCAGCTTTTCGGATATCCGGATGTAATACCGCAAACGCAGGGAATTGGCAAACTTCCTCCATTTCAAGATATTGCCACCGTAAAGCACATCTTGGGGAATAGTAGCTGCTTCCTGCCCCTGTAAAAGCTGGTTTGCTTCATCCAACAGTGCGATGATCCCCTCATATATTTCTTGCTGGGTATCGAATTTTGGCAATAAATACTGCTCTCCTCCCAGGTCTCCCTTCAAGGCATCACTGAAGGGGGCATCCCCCCAAAGATCCGCTATTCTTCCAAAATTATAGGCGCTCATCACCTTGGCCACTGCTGTATAAAACGGCAGGTCCAATTCATTGGCGCGTTTTTCCATCAAGCGGGCATCTTCCAGGATATTATAATACCTTGACCAGCTTTGGTTGGACCATTGGTAATTATTGTGGTCTTCAAACCAAGCATCCTTCTGGGTATGTTGCATCACCCCTGCAATATCACCAAAACCCAAATTCAATTCGGCCGTTGCAGTCTCACTGATTACCGTGGTAATCAACAAGTTTGGATGTACCGCCTCCGGGTCGATACCGTTGGGGTTGATATTCAGTTCCGTTAGATCCTTGCAAGAGCTGACCGAAATAGCCACTACCAAGATCATAAATGAAATTAGACGGGACAGTCTGTTATTGTTGCTTTTCATGATTTATCTCTTTTCTGATAACACAAGGATTAGAATTTGGCATTGAGCCTAAAGCCAATGGGAATGACCCAAGGATTGATATTGTACCGCTCTATGCCCTGTTTGAAGGTACCATTGCTTTCGGGCTGGAAGGCATTTTCCGGATCGATGCCCACTTTGGCCTTGGTCCATAAAATCAGGTTGCTGGTGTACAAGCCCACATTGATGCTCTGCATTTTTAATTTTTGGGCTGCCGCACTTGGGAAATCATAATTGATTGAAGCATCCCGAAGCTTGATATATGAGGCATCAAACATGGCCGGCTTGAAGAAACTCCAGGGATAATTATCCGCATAGGGAATTATTTTGGTCCCCTCTTCCCCGAGGTTTTCCTGATAGCCTGTGATTTCCCCTTCACTGTTATAGATAGGAATCACACCGGGATTAAATACCCCGTCATTTAAGGTCACCGCATACTCAAAAGGAAAACCTCCACTTTCCGCCGTGGGACCACCAACGATATTGATACCGTCCTTGATATGAACATCCTCATTGGCTACCAGCCAGTCCCTCAGGGCCTTTCCACTCAATCCATTGGGATTGATGATCTCATCCAAAAAGCGCTGGGTTTTCAAATCTGATTCGGAATAACGGAAGGTCTGCGAAACAAAATCGCCCCCGTTTCTCCAGTCAAAAGTCATGCTGAGGCTCCAGTTTTTATAGGACAGACTGGTCTGCAGGCCGGCAATAAAATCCGGATTGAAGTTGCCGATCTTATTTTTGGCATTGGCCTGGTTGATGGCCTGCCAGCTCCCGTCCTCGTCCAAAAGAGGATAACCGTAATAAGGAGACTCCTGATCTTCCACCACAACCAGTTTACGGTCATAAATGCTGCCGATTTCATCCCCTACATAGGCCCAAGCTCCTCCGCGGGAATCACTCCATAGGTAGAAAACCTCTACTTCGTCGGTCAACTCCTTGATTTTACTGCGGTAACGGGACATGTTGAAGTTGATATCCCAGGTAAAGTCTCCTTGAACGGGAGTCAATCCCAATACCATCTCCCATCCTTTGCTGTTTACCAAGCCTGCATTGACGTATTTGCTGGTAAAGCCGGAAGATGAGGGTAAAGTCACTGGAAGAATCTGGTTTTTATTATCCGTATTGAAATAGGTCAGGTCAAAGCGCAAGCGGTTTTGGAAAGCCGCAGCCTCTAAGCCGAACTCATAAGAAGTGGCAATCTCCGGTTTTAAATCCGGTGTCTTCATATCATTGGGCACCGTAAGACGGGTGTTTCCATCCCATTCTTCCGTATTAGCCAAGGTCTGCAAGAGATTATAAGGACTGGTGTCATTACCTACCTGTGCCCAGCCTGCCCGCAACTTGATCATGTCCACCCGGTTGCCCATGGAAAACATATCGCTGATGATGGCACTCAGGGAAGCGGAAGGATAAAAATAAGACCGGTTGGAAGCGGGCAATGTACTGGACCAATCATTTCTCGCCGTGATATCCAAATACAGTAAATCTTTATATCCCAGGTTAGCCAAACCATATACACTGTATACTGCTTTCTCTGAGGTATAACTGCTGTACAAAAGGTTATCAGAAAGGGTGTTGCTCAAGGTATAGACGCCGGGAACAATCAATCCAGAGCCTTCGTTTTTTGTGGCATTCTGTACGTTATTGCCCTGGTTGTAGCGTAAGTTACCGCCAGCGGAATAGGTCATGCTAAAATCCTCATGATCCTTTTGATAGGTAGCCAAAAACTCGATATTACGCTCGAACCTATCCAGATTCACTATTCCATATCCCCCGTTGGGATCACCGGTATAGCTTAAAGGGATTTTAGATTCCCTACGCTCAGAGTACATGTCCAACATGTATTTTCCCTGTAGGGAGAAATTCTCGGTCAACTGATAATTCAGTCCCACATTTCCAAATACCCTGTTTCGGTTAAAACTGTTATTTACCTCATAGGCCAGGAAATAAGGGTTTTCATATTCCCCGATAGCCTGAGAACGCTGTTGAATCCCTTCCTGTCCCGGCATCCAGTAATCTTTCAGATCATTGATATCGACATGGGGAGAAACCTTATAAGCTGCTTCCAGTGGGTTAGTGCCCCGGTTACCGGCAGGACGATTATCCGCTCCTGTCCTGTTGATGTTAATCCCGGTACTTAGGGTCAGTTTGTCGGTGATCATCAAATTGGAATTGATGGAAAGGTTATTTCTGTTGAAATCCGAATTAGGGATGATTCCCCAATTGTTCATGTTGGTATAACCTACCCGGTAATTGATGCGGTCGTTACTATTGGACACCGATACGCTATTGGTGGTGGTAATTCCATTCCGTACAAAATCTGCTACGTTATTCGGATGTGAAACCAGCGGAAGGGGCACCAAATTACCGTTTTCATCGGTAGGGCTGTTCCACTGTATTGCCTCATAGCCTTTGTCCAGTTCCGGCCCTGCCCCTACAGAGGAGCCTTCTTCTATCGTCAATACTCCACCAGCATAGGGATTATTGCCCGGGGTATAGGGCCTTACCCCTGTAGCAAAGCGACTGTGCATGGGTAGGTACTTGTAGGGCACCTCCACCAAAGTATTGGAAGAAACATTGACCGTTACCTTGTCTACGTTTTTGCCGGACTTGGTGGTGATCAACACGACCCCATTCCCCGCGCGGGAACCATAAAGAGCAGCCGCACTTGGGCCCTTCAGCACCGAAACGCTTTCTATATCTGCTGGATTGATATCAGAAAGGGCATTGCCATAATCCACTTTATTATCACTGCCTATTTGACTGACATTATTCAAGGTGTTGATTACGGGAACTCCGTCGACGACGAACAAAGGCTGATTATCTCCGCTCAGGGAAGTGATCCCCCTAATGACCATACTTACCGAAGAACCCGCGCCGCCGGTGGAGTTGATGCTTACCCCCGGAACTATACCGGATAGGGATTTAAGCATATTGTCCTGCCCGCCCCGCTCAAAGGACTTTCCGGAGACTTCCGCTACAGCATATCCCAAAGACCTTTCCTCTCTTTTGATGCCCAGCGCAGTCACCACTGCCCCTTCGAGGTTTTGATAGGCGCCTTTTAGGGTTATTTTTAGTTGGGTCTGATTTCCTACCATTACCTCTTGGGTGTGAAAACCCACGTAGCTGATCACCAATACAGTGTTTTCATCCGGAGCTTCCAAACGGAAGTTTCCATCCAGATCCGTAATGGTCCCGGTGGAAGTTCCTTTCACCTTAACCGTCGCCCCAGCCAAGGGAATACCATCTTCATCAAACACCCTACCTGTTAAATCTATCGCAGCCAAGGCCATTTGTTTTCTTACCAGGATATTTCCTCCCATTTTCCGGAATTCAAATCCACTGTTGACATTTAGGATTTCCAAAAATTCATCCAGATTACCACTTCGCACCAAGACCACCTTTTGGTCCAGGGACAGGCTTATTTGTTCATCGTAAAGAAATTCAAAATCCGTCTGCTCTTCTACTGAGCGAATAAATTGACCGATACTAACGGTTTCCTGGGAAAGATTGATCTTTTCCCCCTCCTTGGCCAAAGCCGTGTTGCTCACTATAACTCCAATAGTGAGCAATAGCATCCAGCGGAGCCAAAATCCAAAAAGATTTCCATTTGTAATTTTAATTTTCATACTTTGCTAAAATTTTGTGGTTAACATCTACTTAATTTTTGCGCACGGCATGCGTTCGCCAAAACTTACCCCGTGCGTTTTTTTTATTTTTTCAAAAGGTTTATTCCATAGGCAGTGGGCTAATCTTGATGAGACTTTCTTCAGCTATTGAATCTTTGTTTGCCAAAAAGGCGATGGCACGAATCATCTCGTGGATGTCCTTGTCCACAAACCGACCGTTTAGCGTCAGTTGATGCAATGCAGGATCCACCACTTCCAAATCCAAACCATACCATCGTTCGAGTTTTCTCACCACCTGATCAAAAGGTGTCTTTTCGAAAACCAAAACCTTGTCCTTCCAGCCAATCAGCGGGCTGTCCTCAATCTGGTAGGTACCCGTATGTTTTCTGTATAAAATAGATTGACCAGCAGTCAATTCAGAAGGATGTTTTCCGTTTTCGCCTTCAAAACCCACTTGGACGATTCCTTCTGTAACGGAAACCCTGAAAAAATCCTCTTCGGGATAGGCCTCCACATTAAATGCCGTACCTACCACCCTGATGCTCAGTTCGCCGCTTTTTATCAAAAAGGGCTTTTCCCTGTTCTTCGCAATTTCAAAAAATGCTTCCCCGCTAAAAGCAACCTTTCTTGCCTCTTGTTGATGAAAAGCCCTATAGCTTAACTCACTTCCGGCATTTAAACGGATACGGCTGCTATCTTCCAAGGTGAAGGACGACTGCTCACCGTAGGAAGTGCGGTGACTTAAATACTGGACATCCTCATCTTGACCGATCGTCAACCAGAGAGAAAAGCCTATAAGCAGAACCAAGGAGGCCGCTATGCCCAACCAAAGCGGCCTCGGCTTGATTGATCGTGATTTTCCTAGGGCTTCTTCCTGCTCGGACAGCATCTTTCCGAAATGGTCCTCCAGCACCTCATCCATTTCTGGAGGCTTATTGGCTGCCTGCTCTAAAAAGTTTTCAAACTCCTCCCTACTGATCTTACCACTTAGGAACTTTTCAGTTAAGGCTTTCATGTCTTTGTCGGATCGCTGCATAGCTTCTATTTTCTTCAACCTTTTTGACTACTGATTCGGTATCAGCATTTACTTTATTTAAAGACTGAGAATGCTCTAAAACAGACTATCCAAGCAAGATTAACTTTTTATGAAGTCCCTTAACATGGGCTTTTCACTGGATAGCCTGAGGGCCGCTGATTACTCCCAAATACCTTCCCATCCAATAGGGCAATAACCAAATATCTCCTGCGCTGCTTTCAGAACTACCATCAGACCCTCCATCCAGGGCAAACCGATTGGCATTATGCCTTCTGATCATTAATTCATCGGGAGGTAAAACGGTCTTGGTATATTGATTTCTAAAATTCTGCTCCAATAAGGTGAGATCCTTCCGGTGGCTGTTGACCATGGTCCAATTGATCAGGTCCATGGGATACTCCTTGAGGTACCAAATGGCTTCTTCCTGATCAAAATCCTCGGGAGAAACTATAGCAGTCATGATATTCCAAAGCCCGTCCTTTTCGGGCCGCTCTGCCTGCCAGTGATCTCGTATCGCCTCAGCATAATGGTTTTTGAGTGTATCGTTAAAAGCATAACGGTATAGGCCCCAGTAGCCCAAGAAATACATTTCATCATCCGAATGGTTCCAGGCCTCCGAGAGCATTTCGGCCCATTGCCCGGCCTCACCTTCTGCTTTGCCAATGCGCTCCATAGGAACCATCAGGTTGTCAAAATAGCCGTGCTGTTCCATCAGCTCGAAGGCCTTTTCCTTGTACAGCTCGTCTTCCGTGAAATGGTAAGCGGTTTGCAGCATGGCAATGATATTGGAAGAGTTCAGCTTGCGGTCCCCCACCATGGAAGGAAAACCGTTGACATAGTCGGGGTTCCACTTTCCCCAAAGAGTAGGTTTTCCATCAAAATCCACCAAATAATAATCATGCTTCAAAATATGCTTCATCAGCCCATCCAATAGCTGGACTGCCTGCTCTTTTACCTCTTTGTCATCAACCAGTTCTGCGATTACCCCAAAAACAAAGACATGCCCTATGGCTTCATCACTGCTGGTGGTAGCCTTCCAGTCCCACTCCGGGTGCTCAGAACGTTGCCATCTTTCTGGATCAGATAGGTGTTTTTGATAGCCCGAGCGGTTAAATGACCTGGAGGGAAAACCCTCCACAGGGTTGATGGTGTAAAGCCTTTCCATAGCATTCAGGGATTCTTTGATATTCTCAAGCGCCTCCTCTGAAGGGTTCACCGCATAGCGGAACGCCTGGCCCGCCAAGTACATGGACGTCCATAGCCCATCGTTGTCGGAATCCTTGAGCCTCCCCGAGTCCACATTGCCTTTTTCCATATTGCCAAGGGAAGAATTGAAACCAAAACGGATATGACGGTTCCTTACCTGCTCTTCGAAATACATCGCCTTGTCGTATAAAGTATGACGTTGAAACACCAGCTTGGACAATCCCTGATCGGTCAATAAAAATACCTCGCCGTTTTCACCGGAACTGATATCGACGATCTCCTCACCGAGCAGCCACCGTTCCCCAAAATAGTAATTGAAGCTGCCATCCTTCTTGAGCATAAATGCACCCTTTTCTGAGCCAAACCAGAGGTTTCCCGCGATATTTTTTACGTGGGTTATTTTTGGCCAGGGAACATTGGCGTTCAGTTTTGAGGCTTTTTTGGAAGCAAGTTCCACACTTAAGTACCCCTCATAGCTGCCAATGACAGCCTTATCCTCTCCCTCGGTCAAATCAAAGCTACTCAAACCTTCCCCCTCAAATAGCTTTTCCAGCTTTCCGGAATTTTCATCCATTTCATAAAAGGTGCGCGAGGTCAACAGGTAAAATTTTTCCTTCTTTTCGCCATAATGTAGGGCTATGCAGGCTTCCGGGAGTTCGGCCTGGAATAATACCTCCTCTCCTTTCAGCAACTTTAGCTGCTTTCCTGCGGTCACCAAAAAACCGAAATCCTTACCGCCTGCCACCAGGCTTGGCCCTTCCATGGCATGTTGCTCATAAAGCTCCCCCGCCCAGGCGTTGGAAAGCACTGCTTTCTCATCCAGATAGATAAACTGATTTTTATACAGCCCTGCATCTTTCAGCAACTTATCGTTCAAGGTCCAGTAAACCTGGGATTTTTGCAGCTTTCCAGGATAAAGGAAGGCGCCTCCTGAGCAGCGGTAAATGCCCTCTGAGGTCAATACCTCTACCACTCCATTTCTATCAATGTTGACTTTCTTGGCCTCCAATTCCTGCTCAAAATGGTATTTGATCGCGTATTCCTGCTCAAAAGGTTCGTCCAAATAGGCAACAGGGGCCTTGGAGAGATCCTCCCCCTTGCTGCTGCAGGAAAAAGCTGAGCATAGGAGCACAAATGCAAAGAGGAGTATAAAGGGTATTCTATAGGACATAATCTAAAGGTTTGAATTTAAATTAATTGGTTTCATTTGAAGAAATACCCGAACATGGGGTATTTGGACTATTGAACTCTATAATAAAACTAGGCATCACCTCAAAAAGGCTTGTGGATCAAGGACCAGGTATTTGATGGATTTCTCCCCTGAGGATAAATGATAAGAATAGGTGATGTGCATAAGGCCGTCCTTTCCCTTTACCAGGCAGGGATAAGAAAATCTTCCTTCTTGAGAGACATCATTTTCCAACTTGGTCAGCCTTTCCCAGCTCTCCCCTTCGTCTTTGGATAAATAAAGGCTCAACTGGTAGCGGCCATCATTAATGTCATTTCCAAGAAAAAACCAATGTTCCTCGTCCCAGCGCAACATTTCCACACTGGCAGTATTGGGCAGAGAAGTCTTCATCGCAGCTGACCAGCTCTGTCCTCCATCTTTGGAAATGCTCATCTGTACCCTTTCCGGAGCATCTCCGCTGTCCCGCAAAAGGGCCACCAAATCCCCGTTTTTGCGCTGGGCCAGGGCTGGCTGGATAGGCCCTCGGCCCACCAATGGCAGACTTGGCTTCCAGGACTGGCCATGATCACTGGACAGGGCCATCAAGGACATATTAAATCCATCCGAATACAAGGGCAGAATAATCCGCCCATCATCGTATACCAAGGGTTGAATCCGGGTCATCCAGCCCCAGCTCCTTTTGGAAGGATCTGACGAGGCTTCTATAATCTGTGCATCGTATTTATGGGCATAGGCAGCCCAGCCAGCGGTGTTTTTGGGAAGTTCAGCAAAACGTTTGCTGACTTCTTCCGGAAATTCCTTTCCGGGTTTCATTAAAATATTATCCTGCCACTGCCATACGGGAGCACCCTCGCCCAAATAATCCCCTGAGGTCCTTACCCTCAGGACAGACTGCTCCCATTGATTGGCCTGCACGGCTATCCATACCAAAAACAACTTCCCTTTGGCATTCAAAAACAATACAGGATTACAGTCAGGAATACCGGGGGTGTCTGCCATTGGAAAGGGTAAACTCCAGTCCCCACTGCCTTTTGGCCGCCTTGCTCCCATCAAACGCACATCATCGGCATGCCGCTCTCCAGTTCCTTGGAACCATACGGTCAACCAATCCCCATTGGGCAGTTCCACCAGACTGCTGGAATGTACATGCTCCCTCTGAAGGGGAAAAATCAGGCTTTCTGTGATTTTTTGGTTTTCCTGCGCCAGTTGTCGGGCCATCAATGCCCCATTTCCCAAAAACAAGAACAGCCCCCAGCAAATCATCCATTTGCCCATAAAATCCATATTGCCTTTCCTTTTCATTCTATCCATGCCTTTTGTTTTTATAAGAAGACTGCTGCTGGTCCAAAAAAGGCTATTGCGTGAAAACAAAGGCCTTCATATAGCCTATTCCAGCAATGTGATGTCCCTGATCCAAAAAATATATGCTGCTTCAGTAGCCTATTTTTCCTTTCCCGGGTCTTTATTCAAATCCCTTTATGACTTGAATTATGAAAATAGGTGTGGATCTAGGAGGTACCAAAATACAGGTTGGTCTCGAGCAAAACGGAAAAATCATACAACATCAAAAAACTTTCTTATCGAATAAGGATTCCCTCTCAGCCACGCTGAATCAGGTAAAGGACTTGATTTTCCCGCTGGTCAGTTCCTCGGTCAAAGGGATCGGTATTGGGGTGCCCTCAGTAGTGGACATAGAAAATGGAATCGTCTATAATGTCGCCAATATTCCCTCCTGGGAAAAAGTGGAACTGAAACAAATTCTGGAAGAAACTTTTCAGGTGGAGGTAAAGGTCAATAATGACGTCAACTGCTTTGTCCTTGGAGAACATCGTTACGGTCTGGCACATGCCTTTAAAAATGTGGTCGGAATGTCCATCGGTACGGGGATAGGTTCCGGGCTTATCCTGGACAACCAGCTCTTCTTAGGGCATAACTGTGGAGCTGGGGAAATCGGGCTACTCCCCTATAAGGATAAAAACATCGAATATTACGCCAGTAGCAATTTCTTCAGTGCCTGCTATGGGATTTCCGCTTTGCAAGCTTTTGAAGCGGCCTGTCGGGGAGACCAACAGGCTTTAAAACAATGGCAAATTTTTGGCCAGCACCTGGGACAGGCAGTAATGGCAGTATTGTATGCCTATGATCCCGAAGCCATCGTGCTGGGAGGCTCGATCTCCAAAGCCTATGCCTTTTTCCAAGATAGCATGTTGAAAAGTCTGGAAGAATTTATCTATCCTGAGTCGATAAAACGCCTAAAAATCTTAATTTCCGACAACGAACACATCCCCATTCTGGGGGCAGCAGCTTTAATCAACTAATTGCTATGAAGAAAAAACCGCTTATCGTCCTTTTGATTCTGCTTATCTTCTTTGTCATTTCTTTCTTGACCAATATTCTTGGGCCGATTATCCCGGACATCATTGACAGCTTTGACCTGAGTCTGGGATTGGCGGGATTTCTGCCCTTCTCCTTTTTTGTGGCCTATGGGGTCATGTCCATACCCTCCGGACTTTTGGTGGAAAAATTCCGTGAGAAAAAAATCTTGGTACTGGCCTTTTCCCTGGCCTTTTTGGGAGCCATGTGCTTTGCCCTTTTCCCCCGCTTTGATGTGGCCTTGCTCTCCCTTTTTGTCATCGGTTTAGGCATGGCCATGCTACAGGTGGTCATCAACCCACTGCTAAGAACAGCCGGCGGAGAAAAGCATTTCGCTTTCAATTCCGTCTTGGGGCAGTTGTTTTTTGGAGGAGCTTCCTTTCTCAGCCCCATGCTCTATAGTTATCTGGTCACCCATATGCACAGCGATAGCAGCTCCATCCTGATCGATAACCTCAATCCACTGGTACCACAGAACCTCAAGTGGGTGTCGCTGTACTGGGTATTTGCGCTCATTGCCCTCTTCATGATTCTGGTGATCTTATTGGTGCATTTTCCCAAGGTGAAGCTAAAAGAGGATGAAAAAATGGACATAAAGGGAGCTTTCTCAGAGCTAACGGGAAATAAAACAGTGTGGCTCTATTTTGTGGGCATCTTCTGCTATGTGGGCACCGAACAGGGAATTGCCAATTGGATCTCTAAATTCCTTCAAACCTACCATCAGCTGGATCCTGCGGTAGAAGGAGCCCAAACCATCTCTTATTTTTGGGGCCTACTGACCCTGGGCTGTTTGTTGGGACTTGTCCTGCTAAAAATCATGGACAGTAAAAAAGTATTGGTGCTATTCAGCACCGGTGCCATCATTTCCCTGCTCATTGCTCTATTTGGTACCGCTTCCATGTCTTTATGGGCTTTTCCCCTGACGGGCTTTTTTGCTTCTGTAATGTGGTCGGTTATCGTTTCCCTTGCACTTAATTCAGTTCCCAGACATCATGGGACTTTTTCAGGGATTCTTTGTTCGGGGATTATCGGGGGAGCCATCCTGCCTTTGATCATCGGGGGGCTTGCCGAGTTAGTTGGGCTTCGCTGGGCAATGCTTTTTTTATTGATTTCCCTGGGTTATATTACAAGCATAGGGATTTGGGCCAAGCCATTGGTTCAAAATGCCACCATCACCAAACTAAAAGAGATTTTTCAAACCACGGGTTGATCCATGTATAAAGTAATTTTACTTCTGGATTTTGCTGAGGAATACAGTAAAAGCTTACTGAAAGGCATCTCCAAGTTCAGCACGGAAAATGGCCCTTGGACCTTTTGCCGAATGCCCCTTTACTATCGGGAAACCATAGGCATGGAAGGCATTTTGGATTGGGCCAAAGACTGGGGAGCCCACGGGATTATCGGTCAGCTTTACAATAATATGGACCTTCAAATGGTCTTGGATTCCGGCATGCCCATTATAGCACAGGACTTTAAGGAACGCTTTGAGGTCCTACCCAATATCACGGGAGATTACCGAAAAATGGGCATGATCGGGGCAGACTACTTCCTAAAAAAAGGGTTCAAACACTTTGCTTTTTATGGTTTCAACAATATTGTCTGGTCACGGGAAAGAGCAGAAGGCTTTGAGCAGCGCATAACGGAAAATGGATTTGAGGTCCATTATTTTGAACACCGAAAGGCCCGTTCCACCGACATTTGGCATTACAAAAGCACTTCATTGAGCAACTGGCTCCAAAAACTCCCCAAACCGATCGCATTGATGACCTGCGATGATAACCAAGCCCTGCATATCACCGAAGCCTGCCGACAAAATAAAATCCGGATTCCTGAAGAGATTGCCGTACTCGGAGTTGACAATGATGTGATGCTGTGTGAATTATCCGACCCGCCGCTTTCCAGTGTGGCCATGGATATAGAAAAGGGAGGCTATGAAACGGCCAAATTAATGGAACACATGATCCAACATGGCCACCAATCCCATTATGATATCATCGTGGAGGCCACCCATATCGTTACTCGGCAATCGACAGATATTTACGCCACCCAAGATGAGTACATTGCCTCTACCCTGCGATACATCCATCAGAACATAGAAAAAAACCTACAGGTAAAGGATGTGGTGAAGGAAATTCCCCTGTCCCGAAGATCATTGGAAAAACGCTTTTTAAACATCACCGGTTACCCTATTTACAAATACATTTTCAACCTCCGGATGGAAAAGTTTACCCAAAAATTATTGGAAACCGATATGAGTGTGTTTGAAATAGCCATGGACTTGGGACTGAATGACAGCAAAAACATCGCCCGACAGTTCAAGCAGGTAAAGGGCTGCAATCCCATAGCCTACCGAAACAAATACCTGGCTGGTAAATAGCCCTATTCCTCCCCGCTGTCCTTGCCATGAATTTCCTCCAATAGCCTGTCAAAATGGTTTTTCATCAGTTCTTCCACCTCGGCATCACCTTCACCTTCCTCGATGGCCTGTACTAGGTGGTCAAACTCCTCCCTACTGATTTGTCCAGCCATCAATTTTTGCATCAAAAGCGCTGGGAATTCCTTTTTCATCATCTTTTATCATCCTATTCAAATACAGCATCACTCCCGCCCATCACCTTGAACCTTGGTCAATCAAAGTTTGATGAAAATCCGCTTTTGATAAAGCACATAGGCAGGAACAAAATTGATAAGTACAAAAAGCAGTCCAAACACCATGCTGGCCATTTCTGGCAGCGCTCCGGCCTCAATGGCCGAAAACATAAAGCGCTCGCTCAAGCTGCTTTCTCCCAGTGGCCACACATAAAAAAATAGTGAAAGCACATCTGCCAGGACATACACCGCAATGGCATTGGATCCGAAAACTATCCAGGGACTTATTCCCTTGTCTTTGCCCTTAATATCTATCCAATAGTAAAATGTCCCCAAGAACCCACAGGCTACCCCACCGGTCACCAGCACATAAGAACTGGTCCATAGGTTTTTGTTGATTGGGAAAAACAGGGACCAAAATAAGCCTACAAGGGTCAGCATCATGCCCGCAACCATTAACCTCAATGCTTTTTCACCTTCACTCAGGGAACTGAGCAGTAACTGTCCTGCCAGCATGCCCAGGATACCTGTACCTATTGCCGGCAAAGTGCTGAAAATACCCTCTGGGTCCCAAGAGCCATTCCACATCTTTCCGGGAAGCAATAACTGGTCTATCCAAGCGGCTACATTCCTGCCTGGCTCCAATAATACCTCCCCGCTTCCGGGATACGGGA
Source organism: Echinicola sediminis (assembly GCF_054777495.1). NCBI lineage: Bacteria > Pseudomonadati > Bacteroidota > Cytophagia > Cytophagales > Cyclobacteriaceae > Echinicola > Echinicola sediminis. The sequence goes on from NZ_BAAHAP010000011.1 coordinate 14,505, forward strand.
CCAAAACCATGATCAGCCAATACCCAACCAACAGGCCTAATAAGGTATAAACCTGCTTCTTCCAATCCATATGAAGAAATATCAGGGTGCAAACCACAAAAACGATGGCAATGCGCTGCAATACTCCTGCAATACGGACCTCGGAAAATTCAAATGCCGGAATCAATCCCAGCAAAACCCCCAAAGCAAAAATTTTGATGCCACGGAACAGTAACTTTTGGTATAAAGACTTGTCCTTTCTGCCATCCTGCAACCGCTTGGAATAGGCCAAAACAATGGATACCCCCACGATAAATAAGAAAAAGGGAAATATAAAATCCGTAACTGTAATCCCGTTCCATTCTGCATGTAAAAGGGGGCTGAAAACATGGTTCCAACTACCCGGAAAATTTACCAGAATCATTGCTGCTATGGTTGCTCCCCTAATCGCATCGAGTGATAGCAGTCGTTTATTTGTGTTTTTCATCCTTTTGATTTGTCCCTTGGTGTTAACATTAAATAATACTCCAAAGAGGCGGATAAGGCTATTGCCGGTAAGACTTCATTCCCCGCTTGATTTTTCGAATGGGTATGCAATAATTTAACACAACCTTAAACTTCTATAAATCAACCAATAACAAAACCAACTAAGTCGCAAATTGAGGTTTTAAATACGTGATTTGCGAAATCATTATAGCAGATATAATGGATCTTTATTCTATGGAAATCAAATAAGTTTACCATGAATCAACCTAACAAACAGATTTTAATCAACTTTATAGCCGGCGATCAAGCAGCTACCGATCATATCTATCGGTATTACAGGGTGCCGGTAATCCGCTTTGCTACTTCCATTTTAAAAGACCCTGAGGAAGCCGAAAACGTATTTCATGAGGTATTTACCAAGATTCTTTCACGGAGCCACAAAATCAACCCCGAAATGAATTTCAGTTCCTACCTTTTTGCAGCGGTAAAAAATGAAATATTTGATTACTTTAAAAAGGTCAAAAAAGATGCTAAGCTGAAGGAGCAATTTTGGGCAAACATCGCATCCTCAAACCAAGAGGATAAAGAGCAAAAGGAAATGCAGCTGGAAAAATTGGAGGAATTGATCGGGCAGCTTTCTCCCAAAAGAAAACTGGTCTTGGAATTGAATATCTTTCACAAAAAGTCCTATCAGGAAATCGCCAATGAATTGGCTATTTCTATCAATACGGTGAAAAACCAACTGATAAAAGCCAAGGCATTGATTCGAGAAGAAATGCCCTGAACCACTTATCATGGAAGAGAAAAGATAGGTTGATGGGTAAACGTTTGTTTGCAGCGAACATCCCCTCCTTTGACCGGAGGGGCGTTCACTTTATTGATGGTTACTTTACGCTGTCAAATTCGATCAATAGGATTTCTCCTGGCCCTACCTCCAGTTCAAGTTGATCACCATAATGGAATTTTTGCTTTTCTTCGGGGAGCTGCCCCACCACAGCCCTCATATCAAAACGCTGATCACTTTTTTCTAATCCAATATGCTCATCCAGCGACACCTTATAATTCACCGAAGCGGAGGTATCCGGATTATGGAGGGATAGGTAGCCGCCTTTTTCGCTCCATCCACTATAGCCATACACCTGTTGTTTTTCGGGGTCCCCGCCGTGCATGGTGACATAGTTGAAATAAGGGATTGCCCGGTGCGCCCATTTTAAGCCCTCTGCCAGTACCTCCCAGTCCGCATCGGACAGCTGCTGGGTCTTCAGGTACAGCTCCACAAAGCCCGTCCCCCTGGAAAGGTTCATCATCAAATAGCTCAGAAACTCTTCCTTGCTTTCTCCGGTTTTGGTCTTTTTTGGTTCATGGTTAAAAATCGAGTTCATGGGATATTGGGTGTTTTCTTCCTTCCAAATATCATAATAAACACCATCCCTGTACACCAGCTCCTCTGTCCTTGAACTGCCCCTGGCGGCATCCCCTGCATTGATCATCCACACCGCATCAATATGCATCAACCACCAAGGACTTAAATAGGCCCCATTGGAAATCACGATATATACCTCTGGATTAATCTCATGTTGCTTTTTAAAGATCTCCATTAGCCTTTCTGTGCCTGCTGCCAGGTAATAGGTTTTCAACTCATCAAATTTTGAATCGTTCAAAAGGCTATCGGATGGGCTTAACTTCTCGGTGCCCAGTTGGGGCATTTCTGCAACACCATATCCGCTTCCCTTAAGCTCATATTCCCTGATATTCAGGTGTCCGAAAATCCCGTCCAGTTTAAAATAGGACACGCCATTTTCAGTCAGTTCAAGCATACGGTTTTCCAAAAGCCCCATATATTTCGGGCCAGCCATACTCATCCAGTTGCCCAATAACTCAAAGCCTTGCTTGCCCATATTCTTGGCAGCCGCTTGGGCGCCAAAAAGACATCCTGGACTCAACCACAGCCCCAGCTTGGAGTCCGCGGCTCCCATCAGGTCAAAACTGCTGGAAAAATCCGGGTCAAACTTATCATTCACCTTCCACACTTGGTCAGACCAGTCCGCCTTTACATCCTGCCAGCCGTCGTCAATAACATAGGCGTTCAATGGAGGTACTCCACGTTTTACCACCAATTCCTCATGGACTTTTCGAACACTGCTCTCAAACTTTTCTTTGCTCACGCCCTGTCCAAAATCAAACCAGCTATTGTATTGCACCTGTAAGCGATGAGGCCTGATCCTTATTTTATCTATGTAGGATTGAAAAGTCCTATCAAGGGTTTTCCTCTCATCGCCAATCCCTATAACGGAGGGATAGCTTACATAAGATTCTCCTGCCTTGAGCTCCCTGCCCCATAGATAGCCGCAAAAGGCCCGCTGATCCGGCCCAACAAAATTATCACTGGCAGGAAACTCCACGCCCATAAAAAAGGGCTTTTCATCCCCAAAAAGAGGCTGGCCCAAACCAGGTTTCCATTGGGCAGGGCCTTGGGCAGTAATCAATTTCTTTTGATAAGGCTGTATAAGCCCACCATCCATTACTTCCAAATCTACCCTTTCCAACACCAAGCGCTTTTGTGCCTTAATCTTCAAATACTTCCGGGTAAAAAATTCATCCTTCTTCAGTTCATAAGTTAACTCGGCCTGTATATTCTCCTGCTTGTTGCTCAACAGAAACGACAACTCATTTCTTGAATTCACCAGTACCTTTTCGATCTTGAAATCATCGGAATCAAGGGTCCTGTCCGTATTTGTTTTTCCGGTTCCGTCAGAAACCCTCAGTTGAAACTCCGCGATTGATTTAAGGGGAATAACTTCCTTGGTCGATGTATTGACCAAATGGGTGGTTCTTATGACGCCATCCTTTACCTTAACTATCCTGCTGATATGGCCATTGGATAGCTCGTAGCTTTTTTCCTTGGCAGCAATCTGCCCAATGCTCATCAGGGCTATCAGGCAGAAAACTGCTGTATATTTGATTTTATTGATCATTTATTCTTTCAGATTAATACTCAGTGGAAGGAATCCATTATTTAACAATAAACCATTGCTGGCTTTTGGCAGGGATGCTCACCGGTAGATCAATGGTATAGTCCCTTTTCAGTTTTATATCCATTGCTTTACCCTCACTGTTGGTAAGACGGGCTTGGTCAGTAAGACCCGTATAGTAAAGATTGACAGTGATGGTTTTGACAATAGGCACTTCCAAAGGATTGTACAGCATCACCAGACCTTTTTCCTCTCCATGTGGATTGACATGCAGCAGACCGTCATAATCCCTTCCATCGGGGCGGCGAATGTGCACAAGATCCCCGTCCAAAACTTCACGGTGTTTCTTATAGAAATCCACCCATTTTTTGACAATTTCCTTGGTCTTTGGACTGTCGTACAACTGTGGTCCACGATAACATGCCTGTACCCCTGCCCCAAAAAGATTGGCCAGTCTCTGCTCATAATGCGGCAAATGATCTTTTAGCGGTTCGATGGTCGCTGCTTTCCCTCCTCCATGATACTCCACCAGTGGCACAAACATCCATCCCATGCTCGGGGTCTTTTGCCAGGTGCCGTCATAGATGTTCTGCCGCTCGATGATTTCCTGTTGGGCTCTGGGTAAGGACCAATTGGTTTCCCGATAGCCCATGCCTGTTTTGTTACTTCCGGCCATAAAGTAATGATCCGGCACGTTCAGGAAGATGCCTTTGCCCCTGCACCATTCATAAAACCGCTGAATGGTCTCATACTGGTTCCATTGGGAATCTTCAAGCCCTTTATGGCCAGGGTGATCGTGGCTTGCACATACATCTCCCGGATAACTGCCGTCATGCTCCAAAATATCCTGACCGGTCTTTTCATAAAAAGCATATAACTTCTGGAAATAATTTATTCCCCACTCACTTTCCAAACAGGGGGAATGGCCAAACCGTGGCTTTTGCCCTTCAGGCATCACCACATCGTTTTCTTTGTTGATACTTCTACTGGCCAACAAAGAATAGCCTCCCAAAGCAACCCCTTTGGAATGGGCATAATCTGCCAGCTCCTTCATTCTGCCCAGGTTTTCCGGACTATCATTTTCTATTTGAAAACCACTTCCAAAAGTCATGATCACCATTTCAAAACCCACTTCCGCACATTGGTCAATGGCTTTTTTCACAGATTCATTATCAGCATTTCTGACATGCATCATAATGGGGTTTTCGCTTATCCAAGGGGACTGGGAACGGTACATTCTTTTTTGGGCAAGCCCTATTCTTTCCCTGTCCCAACTGTCATGGAACAGTTCCCAGGTCCTGAAACTCTTCATGCTTTCCCCGGGCTCCAGGGTTTTCATAGGCCCCAGTTTGGGATAAGCTTCCAATAATACAGGCGTCTTCAGCCCATAATTCACCTGGGTTTTGTACGCGGGATCGGTATTCCAAGCGATACTGCTTGAATAAAGGTTATCCGGTGACATGCCGCCAAACCGGTAGTCCGTCTCTATTGTCACATTGGGCTTGATCCATTCCACCTTATTATCAACGGCACTTTCAGCCTCGACCAAGGCCAGTATCTCACTCTTGAACCGGTCAACGACTATATTTTCTTCAGCTCCATTGATTATTTCTATCCATTTTGACATCAAAGGAATTCCATCGTACATTTCGTAATAGACCTTCACTTTCAGTTGCTTTAAATAGGCCAGTTCAGCTAACTGGGCAGCGGAAGCCTTTTCGTTGAGATCCCCCAGGACCCAAACCTGGTTCACATGGCTTCTTCCTCTTTCCCCACTTTGGGCATGGTCACCGGCCCCGCCCTTGGCATCCATTTTACCTACCCGAAAGGCTTCAATCTTAGGCCCAGCAGTTTTGACAAGTGCCAGCTGCTCAAACAACTTCCCATCATAAGAATAAGAGAAGGCTATGCCCGCGGGTTTTTGTTCAGCCCTTAAAAATACTTTTTTACCTTCTTCCAGCTTCCCCAGCTTCATTTCCCTGCTGCCATCAAAAATCCCAAAACTACGGTCCCCGGGACGGAGATTGATTTTATAGATGTAACCCGCCTCGCTTTTCAGTGCCATTCCAGGTCCCCATGTCGAAGACTTATCGGTTCCCGGGTCGATCTCCGCTATCCATACTTTCGCGTTTTGGGGGCTCTTTTGTTCTGCAAATACATGGTGGTTGGCCATGGCCATGATTTCACCGGCTTTTCCCTCATTGATAAATGAATTCCGTTCATCGGCATCAGAGTCATATACCTTCCAGTTTTCTTCCAGTTTCTCAAAGGCATCGATGATCAAGGGTTTTCTCCCTTCATCCGTGCTCGATTGATCTTTTAAAAAACCGATAAGCGCTTCATTTACCCCATAAGTGAAGACCAGCTGCTTTCCCGGAGCCGGCCAATCCACATCTCTGGGCATCCACTCCAGCCTTTTTTGCCATTCAAAACGGGGCTCTGTATCCCCCACCGAAAAGTCCTCAAGGCTCAAAGCTGCCGGATCACTTTCCATGTCCGCTATCCATTCATCCAATAAATAATTATGCACCGGCTGTCCTGTCAGCCCCCCCACGGGAAGTTTGATGCCATTCACAATCACCTCTGCCTCAGACCGAATGGAGCGGAGCATGTTTTCACCGGTCATCAGGTTTTCCAGCCCAACCGTTGCCCCGGCCTTTTCCACCTCAAAAACCCGGCTGATCAATCCGTTGCTTAAGACCAAATTCCCGTCGGAAGTGGTATAAACCCCGGTTTTTTGGGAAGAAGCTTGGATCAACCAATCTCCCTTTTCCTTAACCGCTTCCTTATTATAAGTTGGATACTTATCCAAACCTTGTGCCTCGGCTTTGAAAAAAAAGCCGGCCCAGAGTGCTGATACAATCAGACTACAAATTAATTTCATAATGCTATTAACTTTTAATAGTACTTAGTTTCTTTTATTATCTAAGCAGCTTATCCTCTCTCTTTGACCCGGATTCAATTCCGTCTAGATATGACGATTTAAGGAAATAAATCAACTGCCCCCTTCTAGGACAAAAGCGGTATACAGCCTAAATTTCATGGTTAACTTTTTCACAGATTCCCTTAATTTAGCCATTAAGGTGTGAAGAGAAGGTAGCAGCTGCACTTAATGCCCTCCATTTCTTCATGGTTACTGGCTTGATTTGGCTTAACTAACTGGCAATGATTTCAGTTTTGCTTATTAATTGTCACAATGTCCCTGCTTTTTGAATTACTTTTGAAGTAGGACGGCATTGCCTTTTACGGTCAATTCAACCTTCATCTCAGTGCCATTACTGGCTTCCATATCCCAAATGAGCGAATGGCTTCCCGGGGAAACACTCATCTTGGAGCCATCCATCGGTACTTCTTTCAGTTTTTTCCATTGGCTATCATAAAGTACGGCGTGCTGCCCCCCATCATAAGCCAATAAATTGCCCTCTGCCAGCTCTACGGGGATCTCAATTTTCGAATAATTATCGATTTCAAGCATAACCTTGGAAATTTTCTGATTGCCCTTTGAACTCAGCAGAAGGCCTAAAGCCTGCTCCTCATAGGGGTTATTGAAGTCCAACTTGTAGGAAACCGGCTCTCCTGGCTGCTTCTCCTTTTTGAGGAGTTGATGGATGTCCGAATGGACCTCTCTTAGCTCCCACTGGTCTTCATTCTGCCGGGTCAGTGTAAACTCATTATTGATATCCTTTAAACGTGCTTTTTGCTCCTCGCTAAAAGCCCCAGCTAATCTTGCCTCTTCCCAAATCTTGATTTTCTCCAGCAGTTCATCTATCCGGCCATTACTTCTTACTGCTTCAAAGGAGGTGGCCAAACCAAAGCCAGCATCAAAACCGGCGGCCCTGGCCAATAGCCACTCCGCATCCATAATACTGGTCTGGGGTGAAAGTGAAAACCAGCCCAACATATTGGGCATCAAATTCCTGTCAAAATAATCCTGGTTCATCAACCGGTACTGGGTCTGGCTTTCCCTAAAACCTGCGTACCAAGGCTCCCCCCAGTTCATCCGTGTAAATATGTGCCAGAAATAATGCCCTGGATTAGAGGCATCATTGATCACCTGTCCTTTCAACTCAGGCTTCAGGTGTTCATACCAAGTTTTCACAAACAATTGCCGGGAATATTGCCCCATGCCATTGGACCAGTTGCCTTCCAGGCCATCAAAAGAAATCTGTCGGATATTGGTTTGGTTGCAAAATTCCGCAATCCTTTCGGCAATTTCTCTGGACAGCTCGGTATTGCTCAAAAAGGTCTTATAGCCATGGTCCATCAGTTTGCTGATTTCACTTCCTTTTTCATGAGCAGAGGCCTTGGTGCCAAAGGCTCCCCTTTCGCAGTTGATCAACCTCCAGGGTGCTGAGGAGGAAACCTTTTCGTACCGGATCAATTCCTCCCCCACCACTACGGTATGTAGGTTATTGTTTTTCATTTGATTGAAGAAGTTAGGCTCCTCAATAAAAATTTCCCCTGCAGAGGCATCAATGTCTTTGCTGAGCTTGGATGCTCCCACCTTCGCCAGTCTTTCATCGGGGACAGGGCTTACGTAAGGATCATTGGTAGTGATAAAATTCGAAAGGGTATGGACTCCCAAATGCACCCCCTGGCTTTCTGCCTGGGAAACAAGCGCTTTCATGCTGGACCAGTTTTCAGGGAACTCCTTTTCGTTCAACTTAAAATGTCCCCATGTGGTAAAAGGCCCACCATGGTACAAATATTTCAATCCCGCACGCTTGGTCAAAGCGAGCGCTTCTTCCATATTATCCACTCCAAATGGCATAATCAGGTAAGAGGCCGTTGATTCAGCTGAGGTTTTGGCCCATTCTCCCTCGATCATTGGATGGGGCAAGCCTTCGGCCAGTTCAATCTCCCCTATAGTGTTCAAAGCTTCCGATGGCTTTGCACCAAAAATGGCTATTTTCGATCCGATGACGCCCCCATCATCAAATGCCTCCACTGCATAATTTTCATGTCCCCAAACGGGAATCACCTTATCCTTTTGACGGTTTCTCGTGTAGGCCTGAAGCTTGCTGCCATAGGCCGTTTTTCTAGCCGTTTGCCCCCTGTAAAGCACTTTTACACTATCAGAAACATCGGTTAGGCTGTTGGTGGCAAAAATATCATAGGCAGGTTCTGTGTCGTCGGCATTGGTGGGATAGCCTCCCAAGGTTTTTATATTCAAGGCCTGGATGCCAAGGGCAAAGTTTTCACCCTGCACCACTCCCACGGTTTCCCCTATGGTCTTGGACATATTCAGCCTAAAGGGCCCCCAAATGATGTTTTCAACCACTTGTGGATGTGTAATGTCAAGGAGTTCAAAAGTCAGGTACCTGTCTGAAACGGTATACCCGATCGTGGCAAGTACATCATCCTGATCAAATTGAAGCCTGATCTGTTGTTTTTTACTCTCCACTTCCATTCTTTTTGGAAAATAGACTTCCTTGTCTATGGCTATGGAAAAAAGGTAGTTGCTGTCCGATTCATAGTGTACTTCCTGACTGCTTGCCTTGTCAATAATAGCCGTTATTTTACTCCTTTCATCTAGGCTGATTTTTATGGAGTCCGTCTCTAATGCTAAATTGGCCTCGTTGCAAGACCATAATAACAGGCCTAAAAGAATGCTCGCAAGCGCATTACGGAACCAAGCTGGTTGATTTTTCATTGTTTCTCTATCCTTTTATGATGTTACTCATTAGTTGTTTCTCCATTCACTGGCTCGTTGAGGAAATTCTTCAAGGGTTATCTTCATCTAGATCCTACCGGAAAATGCAGCGGTTATTTTTCAGCAACTTCTTCAAGATCCAGGGCCACCTTTTGCGAAACACCATGGACATCTTGATCGATATTGTCTTCCGCATTCCTGAAAGCATAATAAAAGGTAGCCGGACTATAGTTCATAGCTGCCCTATGTGGATGCCAGATTTCCATATCAAAGGTAAATGCTTCCTTAAAAGGAATGGCATCCAACAAGCGATGCCGATTATTGGAGGTAACACCGGGCGTCTTATTCCCCTCTCCGACGGGCTGTGAAGCTATAGGGGAAGAAAATGGCTGCGGTCTGCAATAGGCATAGCAATAATAATCCTCTGTTCCAGTTCCGAAATGGGAGGGAAAAGGTTCATGGTCTACATAGATCTTCTCGTCGCCTTCCCCCCACCAATTGATACCGGAGGTATCGGGAAATGAATTGAATAAGGTCAGGTTATCTCCCACAAAGACTCCCCTGCCTTTTACAGTAACGTAATTATAGTCACTTCTGAGTTGTGTATTTAAGCCCCTCGTTTCTTTCCAAGTGCCATGAAAGTACATGCTTTGATCAGACCATGCGTAGGTCTTATGATCCATGGCAAATTCTTCAAGAACCACTTCCTGATCACCATAGTTGGTGATTTTCACGGTAGCTTCCTTTTCAAAAGGCATCACCCAAGAAGAGGACATCAGCCCAGAGGCATCCACTTTACTGTAATAGGTCTGGTGAGGCCGGAGCAAATAGCCAATGCCATAAAACTGGCCTATTGGACACCAAACCGTTTCTTTCCCATCAAAACTGATGGAAACCACCGTAGATCTCAGCGCCTGCTCCTGATCGGCTGCAGCAATACGGGTTTGGAAAAAATCAATTGCTTGGCTCCCTTTGATTTTCTTGACAAAAGATTGGCCTGGACCTAGGCTGATATTTCCTTCCTTAATTTTTGGATGCCTTATTTCGGGTTTTTCCGCCAGCTTTTCAGCGGCCTTTGCTATTTCAGTTTGGTAAGCTTTCAGGGTGTTTTCTCCAAAACTCTCCACCTTCGTACCCGCTGAATAGGACCGGTAGTTAATTTGATAATAATGTCCTTTCCAGCCTTCGATATGATCGTATTTGTGCTCGCCATCGTAGGTTATCTTACAGCTTTTTCCATAAGGGATCGGTAAAATAAGGTTCCTGCCTCTCCATGTATCGTTTTCTGCTTTTTCAGGGGCAAAAAAACTAAAGGGTTTCCCTATTAGCCCTTTGCCACCCACCATATTTTTATGGTACATTTCGATTACCGGAAAAGGATTCCCATCTATATACACCCTGTATATCCCTCCCAGCTCATCGGGAATGCCACCATAGACCGCCCAAAACCTGACAATTGCCCCAGGTCCATTGTCTTCAAACATGACATCCTCTTTCCTTTCTTGGTTAACTTCCGTTCTTATGTACTGACTGAAATCGTGATTTTCAAACCAACCCTGCCCCCAATCTCTCGGGGCTCCCTGGTCTCCGTAATTCCCTGTAAAATACCCTGCATCGGCTTCCAGGTTTTGCTTGTTGACCGATTCCCTCGAATAACTTGATGCCTGTTTGGTCAAATAAAAAGGTTCAGGCCATTCGGAAAGGCTTTTCCTATCGGTCATTTCCTTAAGTAAAGAGGCAAACGTAACCTGTGCTTTACTACCCAAAGGCAGTAGCAATAGGCCTAAATAGATGAATAGAAAATAAAGGGGTTTACTATTTTTCATAAAATGAGGTACAACAGAGGCTGTCTCATAAGTTCTAGTCATGGCAATCCCCTTATAGGTGCAATGAATGCACACCAAGATCACTTCGCTTTGCCACCGATGACCTATTCCCTTATTATAAGACAGCCTCCGTGAAATTTAGATTAATGGTATCTTTTAAAGTGTCGGATCAAAGGTCCCCCCTTCCCAACCGATATTCTGCTCCAGGTTGGAGTTTCTATCGATATGGTTCAACTGTATGGGGAAGAAATAATATTTCTCGGGCATGGACATTTGCTTGGGTCCATTGGTGATCAATTCTACCACTTCATAATCAAAGTCCGTTGGTAAAAGAGCATTGTTGTTTGCCGCGGAAATATCCTCGGGTGTCACTTGATCAAAGGTCCTGCCATTGACTTCCATGGCCATTACCCCGTATTTCCTCAAGCCATCCAGCTTATCCAGCATTCTGTGTCTTCTTAAGTCCCAAAAACGTTGTCCCTCAAAGGCCATTTCAATGTATTTTTCATGGAGGATCGCCTCCCGCATCTCTGCTCTGGACATCCCTGCGGACAAACCAAAGTTACCATCATCACCCGCTTCTATCCCGGCTCTTTGCCTGATATCCTTCAATACCTGGAAGGCTTCAGCCGAACGGCCGGTTTCATTGGCTGCCTCAGCATAATTAAACAAAACCTCAACATAGCGGATCTCAGGCCAGTCCACATCATTAATATTGACCAGCTCCTGGGAAAGTTCTTCCATGATCCCCTTTCTGCAGTAAAGTCCTGTCCTGTAATGGCTTTCCCCCTGGACGATATAGCCAAAGGCATCCACTGGCAGGGCAATATTGGACATGGTATACTGTCTTCTATCTGATTTTCCACTCAAGGGGTAATTGGCACCGTTCCATACCAGGGTAGCTTCGAATCTCGGGTCACGGTTTTCCCAATAAGTCTGCAGGTTATAGGCATAGGCAGAAGTTGGGTCACCGGGCATTTTTCCATCTTTCATGGGGAAAGCCTCAGCCAAGGCCCAAATAGGCTGATCTCCACCGGTGGCATTCTTGGATTCGGAAAGCGGCCTTACGGCATCTTCCCTTCTCCCATTGGTCTTGATGGGATCCACATACACCACTGAAAATACATTCTCCTTATGCTGGGATGTTTCGAACACATCCGAATAGTTTTCCAACAGGCCATAACCATTGGCATCCAAAAACTGCTTGGCTTCTGCATTTGCCTGATAGGCATCCTCCCAGTGACTATTATCATAAGGATTGGAGGGGTTGAACTGTGGTGAAGCTTTGTAAAGCAAAACCTTTCCCTTAAAAGCCTTTGCAGCGGCCTGATCTACTCTACCAAAATCATTTCCCTCATATTTTGTCGGTAAGGCAGCAATGGCATCATCCAAGTCCTTGAGGATAAACTCAAAGCACTCTGCCGAGGAATTTCGGGAAACATTCAGCTCATCCTCCAAATTTTGGGGCTCCGTAATGATCGGCACACCGCCATGGTAGTAGACCATCTTAAAATACAGGTAAGCCCTGATGAACTTGGCCTGGGCTTCCAGTTCCACCTGATCTTCTGCTGCTAATTTTCCTAAAGGCAGCTCTTTCAACATGATGTTCACCCTTCTGACCACATCATAGGGCCAAAACTTCATGGTACCGTTATTTTCTGTGATCCAGTCAGGACCGATTATCCCCCCACTCTCATCGGCATTATTGCCGAAGTTAAGCGGCCAACCAGAAAAAGTACTCCCATACAAAGCCGAGAGATAAGCATTTACCGTTTGCTCGTCATCAAATGTTCCTTGGCCGGGATAATTGCTGAGGTCCTTCACCTCGTCCAACACATTGTCGCAAGCGGACAGCATCAGCCCCAAGCTCAGTATGAGTGCCAAGCCTCTTTTCATCAAAGGATTATATCTTCTATCTTTCATGATTTTCTGATTATGTGATTAAAACTGTACAGTAAGGCCTCCTGTAAAGGTTTTCATCAATGGATAGGAATCCAGTGTGGCCTGTTCCGGATCATGCTCCTTTAAGTCGGTGATGACAAATAGGTTGGTGGCATTTCCATAAACTTGTACCTTGTTGATGCCCAGTCCATCGAACCATCGCTGAGGAAGTGAGTAGCCAAGGTTTAGGTTTTTCAACCTCAGGTAGGCACCGTTCCTCATCCAAAAACTTGAGGCCCCGCCACCGAATTCCGGTTGCATCCACTGTCCGTTTACCCTGGGATAGGGCGCGTTAGGGTTCTCAGGAGTCCAGTAATCTCGGGCCCAAATATCGAAATAAGGGCGGTCTCCCACCTGGAATACTCCGCCACCGTTTCGGGTGCTTACCATCCGGTCATAAGCGCCTACTCCCTGGAAGTGGGCGTTTAAGCTGAAACCTTTCCATTCTCCCCTAAAGCCTACACCGTAATTTATTCTAGGAGTTCCATTATCACTTAGGTAGGTCACATCGTTGCCGTCGATTTTACCGTCAGGACCTTCAGAATAGTTTGCCCCACGGATATCTTCAAAAAGAATGGTTCCCAACATCGGCTCACGTCCAAACTGGGTAAAGCCTTCCGGCAAAGCATCCAATTGCTCTTGGGTACGTATAATGCCTTTGGAAATATAACCGGACACCCTATTGTCGGGCCTACCTATCCTGCTTCTCCAATTGCCCTCATAAGTACCGTCTGTATAGGACTCCGGCTCATCCCAAAGATCCCACTGGTCCTTGGCAAAACCCAGGTTACCATATACACTGTATTTGAGTTCACCTATCCTGTCGCGCCAGTCCATGTTGATTTCAAAGCCTTTCCATGATCTTTGCCCATAATTAACTGCAGGTAAAGAGGCGCCATAAGTCGTCGGGGTAGTTCCCAAACGTGTTCCCAGAATATCACTTTCGGTTTTGCCCCAGATATCCATTTCACCAACCAACCGGTTATTGAGGAAACCAAATTCCAACCCAATATCCCACATGGAAATGGTGGACCAGGTAATGTCAGGATTCGGAACGGCTCCAGGCTCCAAACCGTCACTCAAGGAGCTACCAAAAACATATCCTGTAGTTTTCTGGTAAACCTGCCCCCAGCGCCAGGCATTTATACCGCTATCACTACCGGTAGTACCATATGAAGCCCTTAATTTTAAATCGTCAAACAAGGAAAGATCCTTGATAAATGGCTCCTCGCTGATTCTCCAGGCCATGGATCCGGAAGGAAAGAATCCCCACTGTTTACCCGGAGCAAACTTATAATTACCATCGTACCGGAAGGAAAACTCCGCAATGTATTTCTGAGCAAAGGAATAATTGGCCCTTCCTATCCAAGAAGCTCTGGCAAACTCCCCTTCACTTCCGCTAAACCATCTTCTCTCCGTATCGCTGGAGGTATTGTAAATCTGATCGATAGAAGTGGAAAGAAGGCTCTCTGCTCTACCATTGATATTCTTGCTATTGGACCCAGCCTGCTCATAAACTGCCAGGGCACTTATTTCATGCTGGCCAAAAGTCCGGTTATAGTTCAGGTACCAATTGAGCTGGTAAGCGTTTGAAAGGGTAATGTTCTCCTGGATGTTTTCATATCCTGAGCTCAGGTTATGAGAACCGGTCTGACTAAGGTCCACCGGTCCCGGAACAAATTTATTGGTCGTGCTGCCCGATTGGAAAATATAATACTTGTTGTGGATGACGAAAGATTTCATATTCCGGTCGTAAGCATTGATATTCCCTTGCACACTGGTGCTCAAGCCCTTCACGTATTGACCCAGATCCAAATCCAACTTCAGGATGCCGTCAAATGTACGGTACCTTGTATCCCGGTATCCCCCTTCGTTGAGCATCAAATGGGGCGGATGCCATCCCCCTGCCGGTTTTACTGGAAAATCGCTGGGATTGTTGGTCGGGTTACCTGCTTCATCCACATAGAAAGGATACAGTCTGGTCCAGTTAAAGGTAGCCCGGTAAAAATCCCCCACATTGAAATCCTCAGCCCCGTCATAAGGCCAGTACCAACGGTTATAGTTTCGTTGGTTGCCGCTTAGGTTTAAGCTCATTTTCAGGCTTTCCGTGATTTTTGCGCTGATATCCGACCGGAAATTGTAGCGGTCATACCCCAGGTTCTTATAGGATCCCTCTTCGGTATGGTACCCCATCTGCACGTAATAATTCACATCCTCAGTACCTCCTCTTACACTCAAGTTATGCTCTTGAACGGTAGGCGTCTGCCATATTAAATCGTTGATCCCATAGGATTTATCAGAGAAATAATCAAGGATCTCCTGCCCATAGGGCTCTGGCAATCCCCTGGTTATTGCGGCATTATTAAGAAATGTGATTTCCTCTTGGGCACTGAAACCTTGTATCGGCCTGGTTGATTCTGATGCCGAATAATTGCCTCGGTACTCAAAAACCGGTTTCTGATTGTTTCCTCCTTTTGTGGTCACCAAAACCACCCCGTCCCCGGCACTGGAACCATAAATGGCCGCACTTGCCGCATCTTTCAAAAAGCTGATGTTTTCTACTTCGTTGGGATTCAATGCATCAAAATCGGCTTTACTCCGGATCACCCCATTGATCACATAAAGTGGTTCACCGTCACTTCCCCTTATTCTAATGGAGGAACTGGCTCCGGCCAATCCTGAAGTACCCACCACTTGTACCCCCGGTGCCCTACCAGCCAGACCATTGGATAAATTGGCCAAAGGGACATCGATAATATCGTCGGTCTTCACCGCTGCTATGGATCCGGTCAAATTCACTTTTTTCTGGGTGCCATATCCTACAACTACCACCTCTTCCAGTCCTTCCGATGACTCCGTCAGCTGTACGTCAATTTGCGTGCGGGTACCTACGGTCACCTGCACATTTTCAAAGCCAATATAGCTGAACTCCAAAACAGCACTTCCATTGGTCACCTCTATGGTATAGTTTCCGTCTAAATCGGTAACAGTTCCTTTGTTGGTCCCCAGTACCCGGACATTTACCCCTGGAATACTCTCGCCGGAATCAGCTGATGAAACCGTCCCCCTCACGGCAATGGCCATGGCATCCTTTCCGCTTTTGTCTGCTACTTGTCTCGGCTTGATATTGATGAATTTATCCACCTGCCTAAAGGAGAGGTTTTGTTGCTTGGATACTTCCACCAACAAATCATAAACGGAAGTCCTTTTTTTCGTAGGGCTTATTTCTCCACCTAAGTCAATTTCATTTTTGTAGTAGCTGAAGGTAAAACCTGTCTTCTCTTCAATCAGCAAAATCAACTGGCTGAGCGTATAGGAGTTTTGATCAAGTGTCAAAAAAACCTCCTCTATGGTCTTTTCATCTTGGCCATTGGCCCTTGCTTGATTGCCCGGAAGGTAAAGTGTTTGGATGATTATAGCACACATTGCCAGCTTTAACCATCCCCAATGTTTAAGTAAAATTATTTTTTTCATTAATTTTGCAGTTAAATTGAACAAATAATTATTGATAGCTGCCATTTCCACGCGGACACTATCAAATGGATAATTTGGGGGCGGGCAATACATAGCGTATTGCCGCTTTTTTTGTCATAGGCAACTTATTTTATGGTGATCAGTATATTTTTTCCTTCGATTTTATAGTCAAATGCTTTTCCGTACTGCATACTGTTCAGCACACTCTTCAGATAAGCATTCTGAAATTTTCCTGTAAATTTCCATTGGGCTGGAGGGGTACCATTTATGATAAAATCCACATCGTACCATCTTTCGCATTCAGCTAAGGCCGCCAAAAAATCCAGATCATTGAACAATAGGACTCCGTCTTTCCAAGCGTTCCAATTGGCTGCCTTGTCAGAAAATTCAATCATTCTCTTCCTATCCTCATCCCATTTCACCCCATTTCCCGGCAATAAAGTCCCTGCACCTTGTAGGCCATAATCATGGCTATAATTCACCTTTCCTTCTGCCAAAAACAAACTTGGAAAGCTGTCCGATGGGTAATGGCGTACATTAAAGGCGGTTCCTACCACAGTGGTTCGGAGTTTTCCGGAATGGACCACAAAGGGTTTGTTTTTGTTTTTGGCTACCTCAAAGTAAGCCTCTCCCTCCAGGTAAACTTCTCTTAAACTGTCCGTGAATCCATTGATATAGGAAAGCTTGCTGCTCGAGTTGAGCCATACGGTCGTTCCGTCTGATAGGACCACTTTGGACTTCTGTCCTCTGGCATTTTCCTTATGGGTAAGGGATCGGGAAACAGTAACAGTTTCTGTTTCTTTATTGATGTTGAAAAAAACAGGAATGCTGATCACTAATAACAGGCAGGCCGCTGCAGCCACAATGAATTTTGTGTAGCTTCTCTCTTCCCTATAGGCATTATCCGGTTTGGCAGGAGCTTCTTCTGAATTAAACCGCTCCAAAAAAGCCTTCTTTTCTTGGATTTTGTTGAACACCCGGTCTTCGTTGGAGATTTTTTGCGCTACATGGGTAGCGTCCCACACCAACTTCATTCTTTCAAATGCACTGGCATTGTCCTTACTCTCCTCCATCCATCGGTGCAGTACCAACAATTCATCTTTACTGGCCTCACCAGAAAGTACTTTACCGACTATATCGAAAATATCTTTGTCTTCCATTTGATCAAAAAGCAGTAACTAACCGTTGTTTTGACCATAAAGACACAAGAACATTCCATTACCCTACCTCTACTCGAAATTTTTTATAAAAAAATCAGGAAATAAAATCTACACAAAGGGATTCAAAAGGAGGATCTCAGTAATAAAGCCATTTTAAAAGAATTGTAGTTTATTTATACGAAAAAAACAAAAGTAAAACCTGAAACGGCTTTTATAATATTTGGAATGGTTTTCTTGACAAAAGTTGAACTTGATAAATCTTGACGCAGTTTTTTTAGGGCTGTAGAAACATGTTTTTCTACCATTTTTTCAGAAATATCCAGTGTTTTGGCCACTTCTTTATACTTGAGCCCTTTTTCCTTTACCAGCAAAAACACCAAGCGGCATTTTTCAGGAAGGTTCTCTATGGCATTTCTGATTTTCAAAAGCTCCTCCTCTCCTAATAGGTGGTCTTCAGGAGTCTGCAAACTCACACAAACTTCCGTATCTATATCATTTAGGTAAAGTTGGTTCCGTCTGCTGGTTCTGAGATAATTGAGTGATAATCGCTTGGTGCTGATAAAAAGATAGGCGCTGATGTTTTTAATTTCGGTCAAAGAAGCCCTTTTCACCCAGAGCTTGACAAAAAGCTCACTGACTACTTCCTCCGCAATCAGATTGTTCTTGACATAATAAAGGCTGGTCTCGAACAATTCCGGGTAAAATCGATTGAAAAACTCACGAAAAGACCGCTCGCAATTACGTACCGCAATGGCTTGAATAAGGTGCTCGCAATCCTTCTGACTTTTCATTCAATAAACATGATTAAAGAATACTACTTAGCTAATATATATAAAAAAGAAATTTTTCAAAAATAATCAATACACATTCGAAAGATTAGGAAGGAAAAACATCATAATTGACAAATATTAATACTTTGTTAGCTTAAATACAGGGACAAGAGAATACCATATCTCACTTAACGAAAGTGATACTCTTTTTAAGCTTATCTCTGATTCTCTTAAAGATTAAAGGATTTGAAGTCCCACGACTAAAACAACTCGTCCCATAAATCCCTCTTTTTTAAAATATTACATCTATCACAAAAATAATTAGTGTGCTTTTTACATTTTTTATTAACTTACTTTTCCAATCAGCAAACCAAACCCTAAGCCCTGCCCAAAATGACCGAATTGACCCCTATTCTAAAACTTAAAGAACCGGATAGTTTCGCCAGTCACAAAGCCCCTGACTTTCCCGGCGACAAGGAAGTATGGAACTTATTCAGGAATGGCTGTGAATCCAGCTTTATCCGTATTTATGAAACCTATGTGGCTGAATTGTACGATTACGGAGCCAAGTTCTGCAAAGATTCGGAATTGGTGAAAGATGCCGTTCAGGACTTATTTATAGAAATACGGACCAATCGGAAAAATTTAGGGAATACCGGGTCCATAAAATTCTATCTTTATAAAGCCCTCAGAAGGAAAATCATCCGGGAAAATAAAAAGTGGCTCCACAAAATCCTGCCTTTGGACCATCACTCGGATTTCGAATTGGAGTTTTCCCACGAACATCTGCTCATCAACAAGCAGATCAAAGAGGAACAAACCCAACAGCTAAACAAAGCGCTTGAGCAGCTCACTGCCCGTCAAAAGGAGATGATCTATTATTATTTTTTTGAGGACATGGAATACGAGCAGATAAAAGAACTCATGCATTTTTCTAATATAAAAGCTACCCGAAACCTGCTGTACAGGACCATTGATCACCTAAAATCCGCCCTGGCCGAAAATTAATTTTAAAAAAAATCATTTTTTTTGATGGCTTTTTCAATCCACCCGCCTGTTATAAGTGTAGTAAGAACATTTAAGTGGAATGAAAAGCCAGGAAGAAGAACTTTTAAAGAACAAAGAATTTATCCGTTGGGTAAACCAGCCCAATGATCAGCGCGATCGTTATTGGAAGGCATGGCTGGAAACCCATCCAGAGCGTAGGGATGAGCTCTTCCGGGCCCGTGAAATCGTTCTGGGCTTAAAAGTCAAAAGAAAGGCCCTGTCAGATCAGGAAAAAGAAGAAATACTATCCAAGATCATTTCCTCCTCAAATCGAAGGACAGGGGACATAAATGCCTATAGGAACAAGAAAGGATGGTCAAGGAGCTGGAAGAATTACCCCTTGGAGGGAAAAGCTGCAGCCCTCTTCCTTTTTGCAGTACTTTCCATTTTTCTATTGAAAAAGTTTATTCCTGAGACTACACCACAAACCGAGACAGCAACAAAAATTACAATAGTTAAAACTACCTCAAAGGGTCAAAAAAGTAAGTTCAGGTTACCTGATGGCACCATAGTATGGCTAAATGCAGACAGCAAACTTGTATTTCCCAAGCAGTTCTCCGATTCCACCAGAGTAGTCCAGCTGACCGGAGAGGGCTATTTCGATGTGGCCAAAGATCCAAAGCGTCCTTTTACGGTCAGTTCCAAGAACCTCTCCACTACTGCTTTGGGCACTGCCTTTAACATCAACACATTTGATAAGGACCAACTTGATGTTTCCTTGGTCCATGGCAAGGTTAAAGTCGAAAATCACCAAACGAAGGAAAAAATCATTTTGGCCCCCGGTCAGAAGCTGAGCTATTTTGAATCCGACCATAAAACAGTCGTCGGGGACTTTGATGGCTTACAGGTTACCGGATGGAAAGACGGCATACTTTACCTTAAAAATGCCAAGTACGATCAAGTCATCAACAGGTTGGAAAATTGGTACGGAGTAACCATCAGCACCACTGGAAAGCCCAAACTATCCTGGACACTTACAGGAAAATATGAGCATGAAAGCCTGGAAATGGTCCTTAACCGGATGTCCTATGTAGAGCATTTTGACTATTCAATAAACCAAAATAAAGTACAAATAAAATTCTAACCCGAATGACCATGCAAAACAACAGCTCCTAAAAACAACCATCCGCCGAAGCGGATGGCCAATTCAAAAACGGGTAGATGGATGGCTGAACATTGGGGAATGGACACATCCCCTACCCTGATCTTTGAACTTTAATAAACTCAAAATTATGAATTTAAAATTACAAAAGACACTCTACATGTTGTCGAAGTACTTCCTTTATGGATTCTTCTTTCAATTGATGTTCATCTCCCTGGTCACTGCCGCTAACGTAAATGCGCAATACAAGACCATAGATGAAGTTTCTGTTGACCTGGACGCAAAGGAAATGAGCCTGAAAGCGTTTATTTCCAAGGTGGAAAAAATGACCGATTTTCATTTTTCCTATGACAAGAGACATATTGACCAGCATTCAGTTTTTCATTTTAATGCCTCCCAAAACACCGTTGAGGCTTATTTGAAGGAAATAGCCGGGCAGTCAAATTTAAGGTTCAGGCAAGTCAATAATAATATTGACATCAGCCAGTCCAGCAGCGCGACCGTTCATGCGGTAAGCGTATCAGAAGAAATGCCTATCACCGGCAGGGTAACTGACAGCGATGGTGAGCCCATACCTGGCGTTACGGTAACCATAAAAGGAATGCCTTCTGGAACGGTAACCGACCTGGATGGAAAGTACTCACTGGAAGTTCCCGATGGGGCCACACTGATTTTTTCCTTTATCGGCTATGAAACCACCTCGGTCGAAGTGGCCAACCAAAGCGTGATAGATGTCATCTTGAACGAAAATATATCTGCGCTGGAGGAAGTAGTGGTGATTGGTTACGGTACCCAAAAAAGGGCAGACATTACCAGTGCCGTAGCCAAGGTCGATTCTGAGGATTTTGTTCAGGGCGGGGTAAAAGATGCCGGCCAATTACTGCAAGGTAAGGTAGCCGGTTTGACCGTCTCTTCTCCCAGTGGTGATCCTACCAGCGGCTCCCAGATTTTGCTTAGAGGAAACACCACCCTTTTCGGGGCCAATGCCAATCCATTGGTGTTGATTGATGGCATCCCAGGAAATCTAAACACCGTGGCTCCTGAAGACATCGAATCCATTGATGTGCTAAAAGACGGTTCTGCTGCCGCTATCTATGGGACAAGAGGCACCAATGGGGTCATCCTCATTACGACCAAAAGGGCTTCTGGGGAGTTTTCAAGTTCCTTTGATTATAATGGCTATGCCAGTACCCAGACCATCGCCAGGCAACTGGATATGCTTACGGCAGCAGATTATAGACAACAGATCGCTGAAGGCAGCAGAGACGCTTCTTACGATCTGGGAAGTGACACCAACTGGATGGAAGAGGTAACGCAGACGCCCATAAGTCATGTCCATAACCTTACCTTTAGAGGGGGAAACAGCACAACCAATTATCTGGCCAATGCCAATTACAGGGGCTTCCAAGGAATATTCAAAAAGTCCAATAACGAGACCCTCAACCTGCGCACAGACATCAATCATAATATGTTTGATGAAAAACTAAAGCTCAATGTAGGCCTGCTCCATTCCATCAACACCTTCACTACTACTGCTGACGGTGGAAGTTTCAATGGGTATACCTATCGGCAGGCGTTGATACGCAATCCCACGGCTCCAATAAGAAACGAAGACGGCACCTGGCATGAACAAGCTGGCAACTTCAATTATGAAAATCCACTGGCCCGTCTTTACGAAAGTGATGGAGAGAACACCTCTCAAAATACCCGGATCAATGCCAAACTGGTTTATGAACCTATTGACAACCTGAAATTTACAGGTATCGGTTCGATCAACACTTATAACCAAATAAGGGGCTATGCCGAAACCAAGCAGCATATTTCCAATGTCAGGGACGGGAGAAATGGATACGGTTCTAACGGCACCACTTACAGTCAAGACCGATTACTGGAAATCACCGGAGAGTATAGTACCTTCTTAGGAGACCATAATTTATCATTTCTTGGCGGATACGGGTACCAAGAAAATGAATTCAGAGAATTCTGGATGCAAAACTGGGATTTCCCAACCGATAGGTTTGGATACAATAACCTGGGAATCGGTAATGCCCTCCGTGAGGGTTTAGCCCCCATCAGCAGTTACAAAGCAGCGACCAATTTGATAAGCTTCTTCGGCAGATTTTCCTACAATTATCAGGACAAATACCTCTTGCTTGCCAGCGTGAGACACGAGGCGGCCAGTCAGCTCTATGGAACGGAAAAACCTTGGGGCACCTTCCCTGCCGTTTCCCTTGGCTGGAGAATTTCCAATGAAACCTTTATGGAAAACCTTTCCTTTATTGATGATTTAAAATTGCGGGCAGGCTATGGGGTTACCGGAACCCAACCCTCCAATTTGTTTCTGGGCGTAGCGATGTTGGGCTATGACCGATATGTATACGCCGATGGAGAATGGATCAGGTCCTTGAACCCGATTCAAAACCCCAATCCAAACCTGAGATGGGAAGAAAAGCAGGAAACCAATATCGGCTTGGACTTCACCATGTTCAGTGGGCGGATCAGCGGTAATGTAGACTATTACAAGCGGAGAATCGATGGTCTGTTATACGATTACGATGTCCCCACTCCTCCCAATTTATTCAATAGAACAAGGGCAAATGTCGGGGTAATGGAAAACAGCGGCCTTGAAACATTATTAAACATCGTCGCTGTACAAACCTCGGATTTCCAGTGGACCACAAGCTTTAATTTCTCGACCAATTCCAACAAGCTGGTCAGTCTATCCAACGAACAGTATCAGGCTACCCAAGATTATTTCAATACAGGCGGTACAGGTGAGCCTATCCAAACCTTTACCCACATCGTACGGATCGGTGATAATATAGGGGATTTCTATGGCTTCAAAGTGGTGGACATAGACGAATCCGGAAAGTGGATTTACGAAAACCCATCGGGTGAACGTGTTGCTTATGAAGATTTCAGTCATTCTTTTGAAGAAAAACAAGTGCTGGGCAATGGCCTTCCAAAATACTATGCTGGATGGAACAATAACTTCAATTATAAGAATTTTGATCTGGCGGTTACCATGCGCGGAGCATTTGACTATCAGATCCTGAATTTCCAACGGATGTATTATGAGAACCCTACCATCCAACAGTACAATCAGTTAAAATCAGCCACCGAAAATGTCTTTGGTAAGGCTGTTCTTGACGCCCCGCTGGAATTCAACAGTTACTATATAGAGGATGGTGATTTCTGGAAAATTGACAATATCACGCTGGGGTACAACTTCCCCATCAACAATAATAAGTTCTTAAAAGCTGCAAGGGTATATGGCTCCACCATCAATACCTTCACGATTACCGGATATTCCGGTATTGATCCCGAGGTGAACCGGTTAGGGCTCGATCCGGGCAATGATAACCGTGATAAATACCCTACCACCAGAACCTTTACACTGGGCGTAAACCTAAGCTTTTAACCTAAACGAACACTATCATGAAAATTTCATATTTAAAAACCGGTATTTTGTTGGGTATGCTGACTTCGACACTGGCCTGTGTTGAATTGAAAGAAGAAAGCTACGACCGCATCATCGCCGAACAATTTGATGCCTCCGAAGAAGATCTTGCCTCCCTTGCGGGAGCCGCCTATATCAACTGGCGTGATGTCATGCTACAGTGGGACGGACTTCATAGGGCCCAAGAGGTTTCCGCTGACCAGTTGGTTATCCCTGCCAGGCCCAATGGCTGGGTGGACGGAGGGGTTTATCGCAGGATCCACGAACATAAATGGACTTCTGATGAAGGCATAGTCATCCAGAATTGGAACAGGACCTTTGCAGGAATAACCAATTGTAATCGGATCATTTACCAAATTGAATCCGGTTCAATCCCTGTTTCTGAAGAGCTGAAAGCCGCTACATTAGCGGAATTGAAAGTCCTCAGAGCCTCTTATTACTATATATTGGTTGACTTGTACGGGAACGTTCCTATCGTGACGCAATTTGACGTCCCTCCGGGTTTTCTGCCTGAGCAAAGCAGCCGGTCGGAGGTTTATGCGTTCATTGTAAGCGAAATCAAGGAAAATATCTCGCTATTGTCCGAGGAAAATAGCCAAAAAACCTACGGAAAGTTCAATAAATGGGCAGCCTATACCCTCTTGGCAAAAATGTATTTGAACGCGGAAGTCTATACAGGCACAGCTGCTTGGGATCTTTGCATTGAGGCATGTGATGCCATCATTGACTCCGGTGCTGGTTTCATCCTGGAAGCCAACCAAAGTGATGTCTTCAAGACGGACAATGAAAGCTCCAAAGAAATTATTTTTGGATTGCCTATCGATGAAAATTACACCACCGAATGGAATGCATTTGACCTTCATATGCAGACTTTGCAACCGGCAAACCAAGCCACCTACAACCTACAGTTTACTCCCTGGGGTGGCATATGTGCTATTCCTCAGTTTATAGCCACTTTTGACGATGAGGATACCAGGCTGAAGAAAAACTGGATTCAGGGACAGCAATACCGGTCCAATGGGGAACCGCTGAATTGCACCTTAGGCTCCTTGGTCGGTCAACCTTTGGCCTATATCAATGAATTGCCGGGGGTGGATTATTCCGAAGAAATTCATGGCTTCCGCTTGGGTAAATTTGAAATTGCCCAGGATGCCAAGGTACAGCTGAGCAATGACTGGCCTTTATTCAGGTATGCCGATGTGTTGATGATGAAAGCCGAAAGTTTGCTGAGAACAGGAAGAGCCGATGCTGCCGCTGCTATTGTTTCCAAGGTAAGAAGCAGAAACTTCCCAAGCAATCCATCAAAAGCAACGGTAACCGGCCAAGAATTGATGCTGGGAAGTGTTTATTCTTATGGTTTGGACAACCAACAAGAAGAAACCTTTGAAGGAGGGATGGACATTGCCTATGGAAGGTTCCTGGATGAACTGGCTTGGGAATTTGCACAAGAAGGAAGAAGACGGCAGGACCTTATTCGTTTTGGTGTATTTACGGATAAATCCTGGCTAAACCATCAACCCAATGGGGACCACCGTACACTTTATCCCATTCCAAGATTGGTACTGAACACCAACCCGAACCTCAGCCAAAACCCGGGTTATTGAACCTATTAAGCCTAACCAACTTTAACCCGGATTATGCGATAGGATTCGTGATGAGGCCTGAAAATACAAGGAAATCAGGCTGTTTGGAGACTGAGGCATAGCACCGCTATGTTGAACCTGTCTAGCCTCCAGATAGAGTCGAAAACAGCAGCATAGCGACTGATTTTAAAGTAGTTTCAGGCCGTAATACTTGTGCGCCGTGGCGTAGATTTTCTATTGCATATTCCGGGTTTAATTTGGGGTTTATATCTACTCAAGGTCCCCGACCATTTGGGGACCTTGCTTAAGCTATCTCAGGTCAGTTCAGCAAAATACATTGCTTTTGATCTATGGATTAAAGTGGTAACAAAATCTTTATCAAACCTATATTATGAAACTTATGAACACTCTCCTGTTGGCATCGGTGCTGCTCAGCGGCACCCTTTCATGCCAACAAAAACAAGGCGAAGAACATCCCCATACAGCTGATTCCGCCCACTACCCTATTCAGCAGGTGGACATCAGGAATGTAAAGCTCAAGGATAAATTTTGGCTGCCGATCATTGAAAGGGTCCAAAAGAAAACCATTGCCTATGCCTTGGAAAAATGCGAAGAAGAAGGCCGTTTTGCCAATTTTCTTATTGCAGGAGGAGAAATGGAAGGAGAAGCCCGAGGAGTAATGCCCTTTGATGACTCCGATGTATACAAAATCATAGAAGGAGCCTCCAATTCCCTCATCAGTTCACCGGACCCACAACTGGAGCATCTATTGGATTCCTTGATATCCATCATCGCAAAAGGCCAGGAAGCAGACGGTTACCTGACCACCTGGAGAACTATAAATCCCAAAAAACCCACTGCCAAATGGGTAAAAGTCGTCGAGGGAAAAAGATGGGAATCATTGGATATGAGCCATGAGCTCTATAATGCCGGACACATGTATGAGGCGGCAGTGGTACATTTTAAGGCCACCGGCAAAAAGAATTTTCTGGATATTGCCCTTAAAAATGCTGATTTGGTAGTAGACACCTTTGGAGACGGTGAGGGACAGATCAGTTCCGTTCCTGGACACCAAATAATTGAAACAGGCTTGATCAAATTGTACGAGCTGACAGGAAAAGAGAAATATCTCCAAACGGCCAGGTATTTTCTGGACAACCGGGGCAACCCTGAAAACCACGAGCTCTACGGGGCTTACGCTCAAGACCACCTGCCAATCACCGAGCAAGACGAAGCGGTAGGCCATGCGGTGAGAGCCGTGTATATGTATGCAGCCATGACCGATATTGCTGCCCTGGAGAACGATGAGAAATACCTCAGTGCCATCCATAAAATCTGGGAGAATACCGTGGGCAAAAAAATGTACCTCACGGGGGGAATCGGCGCAAAACATGATGGAGAAGCCTTTGGTGACAATTACGAGCTCCCCAACCTCAGCGCCTATAATGAAACCTGTGCAGCTATCGGCGATGTTTATTGGAACCACCGGCTTTTCAATCTTTCCGGGGAGGTGAAGTATGTTGATATTATTGAAAGAAGCCTTTATAATGGGCTGATTGCTGGAATTTCCCTGGATGGAACACATTTTTTTTATCCCAACCCCTTGGAATCTGATGGAAAATATGGATTTAACCAGGGAGTGCATACCCGTAAGGAGTGGTTTGACTGTTCCTGTTGTCCTACCAATTTGATCCGCTTTCTCCCCTCCCTACCCGGCCTGATTTACGGCAAAAAGGACCATACCATTTTTGTCAACCTCTACGCCTCCAATGAGGCAGAAATCGAACTTGATGAGGAAAAGATCAGCATAAGCCAGGAAACCAACTATCCCTGGGAAGGCCAGGTTCAGCTTATTCTCCATTCGGATAGTCAAAAGCCGATCACACTGAAATTACGTGTGCCGGAATGGTCCCGAAATGAAATCCTTCCAAGTAATCTCTACCGCTATACCGATCGTAAAGAACTGCTTCCTGAGCTAAAAGTCAACGGAGAAAAGCAAAGTTACGAAATCGACAATGGATACATCAGCTTGGAAAAGGTGTGGTCAAAAGGTGACAAAATCGAGCTTAACTTCCCGATGGAAGTAAGGAAGGTCACTTCCAACGAGCAGGTGGCAGCCAATAGGGATAAAATGGCACTGGAGTATGGCCCTATGGTGTATGCATTTGAGGAGATCGACAACTCCGATAAGATCGAAGAACTGAATATAAGTCAAGAATTCACACCTGAGTTCAACAATAATCTTCTAGGCGGTATAAATGTCCTGAAAGGAGCATCAAATGGAGCTATGGCCATTCCTTATTACTCTTGGTCCAACAGGGGCATCGGTAAGATGAAGGTCTGGGTGGATAAATAGCACTAAGAAGTAATGTTTTAGGGTTTATTTTAACTAAGGGTCCCCGAGTCTTCGGGGACCTTTTTTGTACCATCTACTTGACAGCAATGGCAAGTTGGATTAGCTTCTCAACTTCATTTTAATTGAACTGTACATCAGCAATGTTGGGAGTATCCAAATTCAATACTGTAATTTTCCATTATTGATCTTTCCTACTTTTTCCATCGATGAAAAAGTAGGCAAAAAATCTAGGCCATGGAGCATTCTTCAAATTGAGCAAACTTTGTTTTCGACTACGGTTCTTTGTACTCAATTTGATTTTGTACCAGTTGCTAAAGGCTAAAAATGAGCGGATCTCGCTGTTCCACAACGCGAGCTAGCTCATTTTCTTGACGCCTCCAGCAACTGTCCCAAAACCGAATGCTCCAAAGGCCAAAATTGGGTTTCAGTTAAATATTTCGTTTCTCAATTACTACTTGCCAAATCCCGAATAGTCAAATAGATTTATCTCCCCCCTATCCAGAAATCTTACAATGATCAAACAATACCTTACGAATTTCAAATCATCCATCGCATTTATGTTTGAATAATGTAATTTTGTACCATGTCTCGATCTGAAAGTATCAAAGCACTGTACCTGCGTAAATTCGGAAGCGTTCCTGAAGAACTGCACCATGGTATTGGCCATTTTAACGTATTCCGAATCGAACCTTTTAGGGGAAAGCCCAATAAACCCTTGCCTTACCAAAAAAGAGACTATTACAAGGTGACCATTTTGGAAGGAAAGAGCACCGTTGAGTTTGCAGACCGGAGTATCCATGTTCCCCACAAAGCACTGGTATTTAGCAATCCCAGTATTCCCTACCGCTGGGAACACTCCGATAGCATCCATTTGGGACACTATGCGATCTTTAATGAAGAGTTCTTTTACCAATACGGCAGTCTTTCCAAGTATCCCGTATTCCAACCTTCCGGAAACCATGTTTTTGAACTGACGGATGAGCAATTTGAGTGGGTCAAAGATAAGTTCGAGAAAATGCACGCTGAAATCGAAACCGATTATGAGTTCAAATACGACCTGCTTCGGGCGCTGACCCAAGAACTGATCCATTTCGGACTCAAGCTACAGCCCTTGGAAGCCAAAAAAGAAAACCTCAACAATGCCTCGAACCGCATCACGTCCATGTTCCTGGAACTGCTTGAAAGGCAATTCCCTATAGACGACATGCATCCCCAAATCCAGCTCCGTTCCGCATCCGATTTTGCAGAACGGCTCAACATCCACACCAACCACCTTAACAGGGCATTAAAGGAAACCACACAAAAAACTACTACCCAACTGGTTACCGACCGGATCCTTCAGGAGTCCAAACTGGTGCTCAAGCAAACCTCCTGGTCTGTAGCGGAAATAGCCTATGCACTGGGCTTTACAGAACCTACGCATTTCAACAACTTTTTCAAAAAGCACGTCAACATCAGCCCCCGGAAATTCAGGAATATTTGATTTTCGTAGTTTTCTATTTGTTCGCCGTTAATTGTTGGTCTCCCATCACCCTACCTTTGTATTCATCCGGGATCATTCAACTAACCGATTTGAATATCATGAAACAAGAACAAAGAAGAAACTTCCTTAAATCAAGCGCCCTGTTAGGTGCCGCAGCCCTTAGCGGTTCGGCTTATGGTCATACCAAGGCCTCAGGGAGTCATCAGGTCAACCGCCCAACTTCAGAAAGGACTTTGTCGCAACGCACCTTGGGATCAGGAAAACATGGCCTAAAAGTATCTGCCCTTGGCTTGGGCTGCATAGGCATGAATTTTCACCGAAGCTTTGTTCCTGACAGCAAATTGATGGTCACCTTGCTCCGTAAAGCAGCCGACATGGGCCTTACCCTTTTTGATACAGCAGAGGTTTACGGCCCCTTTATGAAGAACTGGTAGGCAAAGCCTTGGAACCCATAAGGGATGAGGTATCCATTTGCACCAAATTTGGTTTCCAAATCGAAAACGGGCAGATGGCAGGACTGAACAGCCGCCCAGAAAACATCAGAAAGGTGGTAGAACAATCGCTTGAGCGACTGAGGACCGACAGGATCGATTTGCTCTACCAACATCGGGTGGATCCAAACGTACCGATCGAAGAGGTTGCCGGAACAGTGAAAGACCTGATCAAGGAGGGAAAGGTCCTTCATTTTGGAATGAGTGAAGCAGATGCTGCAACCATCAGAAAGGCCCATCAGGTCCAACCGGTCACCGCCGTCCAGAGCGAATACAGCCTGATGTGGAGAGAAAGGGAAAAAGATGTTTTGCCGGTCTGCGAAGAACTTGGAATTGGCTTTGTGCCGTACAGTCCCCTATGCAGAGGTTTTCTGTCAGGTTATATCAATGAGAGGACACAATACAATCCGGAAAACGATAACAGACCCTCCCTGCCCCGCTACCAAGAACCAGCGATAAAAGCCAACTGGCCGATGATACATGCTTTGGCTGACTTTGGCAATGATCGGGGACTTACTGTTGCCCAGGTAGCCCTTGCCTGGTTAATGGCAAAAAAGCCATGGATAGTTCCCATCCCCGGAACCACAAAACTGGCCCATTTACAGGAAAATTTATGGGCCTCGGATTTTCAGTTTGCCGGAGATGAACTGAACGTATTGACAGAAAAAATGGACGCTATAGAGATAGTGGGAGACCGCTATGTAGGCAAATCGGCACAACAGGTGCAAAACTGACCGGAAGCGGTGGGCAAAAAAAACATTATGCCTATTAATTAGAATTTTAATATAAAAACTGATACCTCACCTTATGGAATCAACAATAATAAAAGCATACGGAACAAAGTCGGCTGACCAAGCTCTCCACGTTATGGACATTAAACGAAGGGCACTGCAGCCAAAGGATGTAGAATTCGAAATCCTTTATTGCGGTATCTGCCACTCTGATCTCCACCAGATCAAAAACGATTTTGGGGCCACTTTATACCCTATCGTTCCCGGCCATGAAATCGTGGGAAAGGTAAGCCGTATCGGCACCGGGGTAAACAAATTCAAAGTAGGTGACCTGGCAGCTGTAGGCTGTATTGTGGATAGCTGTGGCGATTGCCCCCACTGCGAAAACGACCTGGAAATGTTCTGCGAGAAAGGAGTGACTTTTTCATTCAATTCCCCAGAACCATACCTCAATGACCATACTTACGGAGGCTTCTCCAAAAGCTATGTATGTGATGAAAAATATGTGCTGAACATGCCGGCCTTTGAAGACCTGGCATCTGCGGCTCCATTGCTCTGCGCTGGAATTACCGTTTATTCCCCGCTAAAACACTGGGGAGCCGGTCCTGGCAAAAAAGTAGGTGTGCTGGGCATTGGTGGGCTTGGGCACATGGCCATCAAAATTGCCAAGGCCTTGGGAGCTGAAGTAACGGTATTTACACGATCGGCATCTAAAGCCTCTGATGCGAAGCGCCTTGGGGCAGACCGTGCAGTCCTGTCCACCGAAGCAGATCAGATGAAGGCTCAAATCGGATCACAGGACATCATCATCGATACTGTATCAGCAAAACACGATGTCAATGAATACCTCAACCTCCTGAAGGTAGACGGATCATTGGTTTTGGTGGGATTGCCACCGGAGAAGCTGGAAGTAGGTGCCTTCAATGTGGTCATGGGAAGAAAAAGTTTCTCCGGCTCCAATATCGGAGGTATTGCAGAAACGCAGGAGATGCTGGATTTCTGCTTCGAGCATGGCATAGTGGCCGATTCCGAAATCATCCGTATCCAAGAAGTGAATGAAGCGTTTGAACGACTGGAAAAAGGTGACGTGAAATACAGGTTCGTTATTGATATGGCTTCTTTAAATTAAAATATAACTTCCGTCAAAGGGACTTTCCGATAAAGGAAGTCCTTTTGATGAGAGTTAACTTTTCTTCCTGCTATCCAAGACAGCTTGATAATCATCCTGCGTGTCGATGTCCAAACCTCCCTCCGGAAAGGGAACTACACTGACATCCTTATGGCTTCTGATAAGGTGCTTAGCCCCCATGTCCCCATTTAACTCCATCAATGAAGGAAATAAACTCCGATGAAAAAGCGCCGGAACACCTTTTACCCCGTTATAATAACTCGCCACGATAGTAGCCTGAGTTTCTGCTTGTTTATCGAAGAGCTTACCCAGTAGTTCCGCCTCCAAATAGACTTGATCGCAGACCATGATCAGGACATGGCTAATGAGTGGATGATTTTTTATAAAATGACGAATACCTGCCCTTACAGAAGAGGCCATTCCTTCCTTATAATCAGGATTATAGACCAGTTCAAGGGGCAATCCCTCTACTTGCTCTTTAATGGACGAAGCAGCTCCTTCGACAAGGACTACAGCAGTGACATCTGCACCTACCTTCAAGGCTTCCTTAACAGCCCTTTTCAACAGGCTGACCCCATTCACTTCCAAAACCTGCTTTTTCGCTCCCATTCTTTTAGAGCTGCCTGCCGCGAGTACCAAAATACCTGTATTAATATGGGCGGAACGAATTGTTGTTTCCCTTTGATGAATGGGTTCATGGCTTTCACGCAGCTGCCCTCCCCTCCTCTGGGAAAAAAAGGCCTTTACACCCGAAACAATCGATAAGGCGATCTCCTCACTGGTCTCCGCCCCAATGTCTAATCCTATCGGCCCATAAATTTTGGAAAGTAACTCTTGGGAAGAGATTCCACGCTCATTTTTCAAATCATCCTTCAGGCAGTCAGTTTTCTTCCTAGGGCCAAGTATGCCGATATAGGGACTTGGGCTTTGGATCACCTCATTCAGCACGGCTTTGTCATACTCGTAGTTATGAGACATCAGTAAAACAGCCGTCCACTCGTCAATCGTAACCTCATCAGCAATAAGCTTCGCATCACCCAATACAATCTGACAGCCGGGAAAACGTTCATGCTTTGCATAAGCAGGACGGCCATCGATCAAGACCATTTCCCAGCCCAACAAATTGGCCATTTCCATTAAGGGAAGCGTATCATTACCTGCTCCAGCTACCAACAATTTGATCGCCGGTGGAACATACTCCACGAAAAAACATCCCTGCTTTCCCTCTTGGCTTTCCTTCCAAAAAGAGGATACCCTATGCACAAAAGTTCGCTCCACTTCTTTTTCGAGTCCCTTAAAAGAACGATTCCCCCCACTTGCTACAGGCTCATTTTGTCCCTCTACAAAGGCGAGTTGAGTTCCTTGCTCTGGATTTCCCCTTTCTTCCGGGCTGTAGTAAGTGACCACTACACCTGGTTTTCTTAACGAAAGTACCTTTTCCAGGAGGGCAATGGGGGAATTTTCAACCTCCAATGGAAGCGGTTCCAAGAGCACCCTGATGATTCCGTTGCAGCCAAGTCCCACGCCAAACACATCGTTCTCTTCCGAAGTATCATAGGTCAGTAGCAAAGGCTTTCCTTTCAGCATCACCATTAAGGCTTTCCTTAAGACATCCCCCTCCAAACAGCCGCCGCTAATGGCACCTGTCAAGTACCCGTCTTGGCGAATCAGCATTCTGGCACCTGGTCCACGGTACGAAGAACCTTCTATG
Organism: Echinicola sediminis; assembly: GCF_054777495.1. NCBI lineage: Bacteria > Pseudomonadati > Bacteroidota > Cytophagia > Cytophagales > Cyclobacteriaceae > Echinicola > Echinicola sediminis. Next base: position 47,859 of record NZ_BAAHAP010000011.1, read on the forward strand.
TGTACCACGGTGGCCAATACCGTTGGCAAGCCCTCGCTGCACGCCTGATGGTAAGCTTTTATTATTTCCTTAATCTCTTTCATATACCTCCCTTATCCTATCCTCTCCAAGTTCTTAAAATTATGCTGGGCATAGTTTATTAATTCCCGCACGGTATAGTCCATCATTTCCGAAGTGGTATACCTGCCCATACTTATCCTTACTGATCGCAATGCCTCTTCCTCGCTTAGCCCCATGGCCCTTAGCACGTGGGAAGGCTTCGGGTTAATGCCGTTGCAGGCACTGCCCCTGCTCATGGCCAGTTTGGGGGACAGGGCAAGCAACAACTCTTCGGCATTGCCTTCCGGGAAAGTAATATTGCTAATGTTGGGCAATCTTTTCTCTCCCCCATTGATCCGAATTCCCGGGATTCCTTCCTTCAGTTTGGCTTCAAAATCCTCTCTCAAAAGCTCTAAGCGGGATGCTTCCTGTGCCAGATCCCTTTTACATAGGGAAGCAGCCTTAGCCCAGCCCACAATGGCTGGGACATTCAATGTACCGCTGCGTAAGTCTTTTTCCTGTCCTCCACCATGTATCAAGGGCTTTATAAAATTTCCCTTGGTATCACGGACATACAAGCCTCCTATCCCCTTTGGCCCGTACATTTTATGCGCCGAAAAAGCCATGTAATCAACATTCCAACGGTTGATGTCTATGGAAATCTTTCCCACCGCCTGTGTCCCGTCACAGATAAACAAGATGCTTCGATCCTGGGCAATTTTTCCGATTTCCCTGATGGGATGTATCGTTCCGGTCTCATTATTGGCCCCCATAATTATAATGGCCAGTGTTTTGTCCGAAATGAGCTCCTCCAACTGTTTCAAAATAATTTCCCCTTTCGCATCCACTGGCAGGTAGCTTAGATCCATACCGCCTTGTTCCAAAAAGCGACAGGTGTTCAGGACTGCGCTGTGCTCGGTGGCACAGGTAATGATGTGATTTCTTTTTCCCCTTTGGGCATCTGTCAGGCTTTTGAGTACAAGATTCATGGATTCCGTAGCCCCTGAGGTAAACAATAGCTGATGGGGTTTTGCACAGATCAGCTGGGCAATTTCTCCTCTGGCCTCATCAACAGCATCACGGGCAGTCCATCCAAAAAAATGGTCCTTACTGGAAGGATTGCCAAAATTCTCCCCAAAAAAGGGCAGCATGGCCTCCACCACCTCAGGAGCACAGGGGGTCGTGGAGCAATAATCCAGATAGATAGGTAGCCGGTCCATCATTTTTTCTTTTGGAGGTAGTAGGTCTTTTACACTTTTGTTCAAATATCCCCTAATGCCAACAGCTTACATAATAAGCGTCAAACAAAAACCTATAAAAATCAAACAGTTTGATTGGTCCAAAGGGAACAACCGGTCAAAATAGTTTAAAATCCACCTGACCGTCCATTTATCACACCTCGATTGTTTGAATAGTATAAGTTCTTATTTGATGAGCATAAGTATTCTTAGGATAAAAGATACAAATTGCACCTAATGAAACAAGTGAAATCCTTTAAAGGTATCAATTACTCAGCTGAGCGGATGGCACAAAAAAATTTCTTTCCCCAATTGGTATTGCCTGTTCTTATCAGAAAAGGTCCATGGTAATATTGCCATTTAAAACCGCTAAATTCAACTGATCCATCATATGATATCCATTATCACAAAATCAAAGGATCACTAAAACCCTAAAAATGATTTTAGTATATTATTTGGGGATGACCACTCCCCAATTTTAACCATAAACAACTCATCAACACCTACCTATGGCACTCTTGAACTTAAAAATCAACGGAAAACAACGAGAAGTGGATTGTGATCCCGAAACACCCCTATTGTGGGTTCTCCGAGACCACCTGAATCTTGTCGGCACCAAGTATGGATGCGGTATTGCCCAGTGTGGTGCCTGTACGGTCCACATGGATGGCAACCCTATCAGGTCCTGTCAAATGCCCGTTTCAGCTATCAGTGATGCGGAAATCACCACCATAGAAGGCATTTCCGAAAAAGGAGACCACCCTGTGCAACAGGCATGGCTGGACCATGACGTTCCCCAATGTGGCTATTGCCAGGCCGGACAGATCATGAGTGCCGTGGCCTTATTGAAAAACAATCCAGCCCCTTCCGATGAGGATATCGAGTCGGCCATGAACGGAAACCTTTGCCGATGCGGCACTTATCTGCGCATCAAGGCCGCCATCAAAACCGCATCCCAAAACGTATAACCCTTATCAAAAATGACATTTACCAAGACTAACCTCAATAGAAGGTCCTTCTTAAAAGTCTCCGCATTGGCCGGAGGGGGAATGATGCTGAGCTTTAGCTGGCTGGCCGGGTGTAAACCTTCCTCAAAAGAAGAAGAACTTCAAATGCCCAAAGAATGGTTTGAGCTCAATAACTACATTAAAATCGGAGAAAATGGACTGGTCACCTTAGTGTCTGCCAATCCCGAATTCGGTTCCAATGTCAAAACTTCCATGCCCATGATCCTCGCCGATGAGCTGGACATTTCATGGAAAAACGTTCTGGTTCAGCAGGCTGATTTTTATCCGGAACGGTACGACCGGCAATTTACCGGAGGAAGCCAGGGCATCAGGCGTGGCTGGCTCCCCCTTCGCACGGCAGGAGCTACGGCACGTGCCATGTTGGTCAGTGCTGCCGCACAAACCTGGAAAGTGCCCGAAGCTGAAATCACCACTGAAGAAGGTTATCTAATCCATGCTTCCAGTGGCAAAAAAGCCAATTATGGAGAAATGGCCTCCTTGGCGGCCACATTGGAAGTTCCAGAAGAAGTTCCTTTAAAGAAGGTGGCCGATTTCAATATTATTGGCCATTCACAGAAAAATGTGGACGGCAACAAAATCGTGACCGGCCAAGCGCTCTTTACCATAGATCATACCCAAGAGGGAATGTTGATCGCCATGATCGTTCACCCTCCGGCTTTTGGAATGAAGGTTAAGGCCATTGAAGATGATCAGGTCAAAGGCATGCCCGGCATTGAAGACATATTTGTCATCAACACCTTGAAAGATGACTATATCAGAAATGGTTTTGACACCACCACCTTCACCGAGTTGGTGGTGATTGCTGGAAAAACCACTTGGGAAGTCCTCAATGCAAAAAAGGCCCTAAAAGTCAGCTGGGAAAATGCAGATGACAAGGAAGTCACTGTGGAAGGTTGGGGCGGAAAACAGACGGTCACCATCCCGGGAGGGCTGGAAAGCTCTACAGACCATAGAGGCAAGATGGAAGAACTCAGCAAAATGCCGGGAAGAGTATTACGAAAGGACGGCGATCCGGAAACTGCCTTCAAAAATGCGGCACAGATCATCGAAAGAAGCTACTCTGCCCCTTTCCTCGCCCATAACTGCATGGAACCTGTCAATTGTTTTGCGGATGTAAGCTCCGACCGGGCCATCCTGTATGCGCCTATTCAGGCTCCCGAATTTATCCAAAACACCTTATCCGCCCGGCTGGGCATGCCCAAGGAAAATATTCAGGTCAACCTGGCCAGAATGGGCGGAGGTTTTGGACAGCGGGCTTATGGTCACCATTTGGTAGAAGCTGCAGTGATTTCCCAGAAACTACAAAGGCCTGTCAAGATGGTCTATACCCGCGAAGACGACATGACCTATGGCATCTATCGCCCTACTTATTCGGCTACCTACCGGGCTGCTTTGGATGAGGAGAAAAACCTGATCGCCTTTCATGTCAAGGCTGGAGGAATCCCGGAATCCCCCATCCACCCCAACCGTTTTCCCGCAGGTGCCTTGGAAAACTACATCGCCGAGAGCTGGGAAATCCCCTCCAACATTACGATTGGGGCTTTCCGCGCTCCACGCTCCAATTTTATGGCCAGTGCCGAACAGTCCTTTTTGGATGAGCTGGCGGAGGTAATGGGCAAAGACCCTATCGCTTTTCGCCTGGAACTTCTCGAAAGGGCAAAAAACAATCCTGTGGGTGAAAACAATGATTACGATCCAGAAAGATATGCCGGGGTCATCAAGTTGGTGCAGGAAAAGGCCAATTGGAAAATAGGTGAAGCCAATCCCAACAGAGGGGTAGCCGCCTATTTCTGCCATAATACTTACGTGGCGGAAATATTGGAAATGGACATGAAAGGCAACCAGCCAATGATCCAAAAAGTTACCGCAGCGGTTGACTGTGGCATTGTGGTCAATCCCGATGCAGCTACCAATATGGGAGAAGGCGGTATCGTGGATGGCATTGGCAATGCCCTTTTTGGGGAGCAGTCTTTTCAAAATGGGGTTCCCGAGAAAAGTAATTTTGATAAGTACAGACTCATCCGGCAAAGAGAAGCCCCCAAAGCCATTGATATCCATTTTGTGAAAAATGATATTGATCCTACCGGGCTTGGAGAACCTTTATTCCCTCCTACCTTTGCCGCTGTCGCCAATGCCATGTACAAAGCGAGTGGAAAGAGGTTTTATAACCAACCGTTTATGCAACAGGATATTGCCGCTCAGGGGTAGTGATCCATTGATTTGGGGCCTGCAATTCATTAACTAGTTAAAAAATTATGGCTATCAAGAATGTAGGCCAACTGAAATTTCAAGTAACAGGGCCAGGTTCAGTGAAACCTGGCCCTTTTTCAAGCTGTTATTTACCTCCAAAAAACCTGCCCTTTTGCCTCAACAATTCGTAAATTAAGCACATGGATGTTCACGTTTCGGACAGCATGTTTAACAAAAAGAAAGACTTACTACTTCTCACAGGGATAGTGATGTTGATTGTAGTCATTACTTCACTACAGGACTACTTTGCGGCCAGCTGGAATAACCTTTACTTTGACTTTTATGAGTCCATGGCCTACAAGCTTTTCTGGCTATTGTTCATTCCCTTCTCTATTTTCATTCAAAAAGGAGCCATCCTCCTTACAACTCAAGCTTTCTTAAAGAAGCAAAAAACTCTGAGGCGGTTACTTTGGGTAGGTTTGCCGGTTGTATTGGGATTAACCCACTTATTCCTGTTCGCTTATCTTCTGCATGTCGGTTCTCTATTATTTCACGAGGCGTATTGGAGTCTGGGAGTATTGATCCAGGAGAAGTTGACTACCCGATTATACATCGTATTGACCGTATACCCCCTACTTGCTTACGGTCAATTCCGGCTACTCCATAGGGCTCAAAAAGGCAAAAAAAGTTATCATCAACAACTAGTGGTCAAGAATGGAAGCACCACCACTCTGGTAAGAACAGCAGACATCAAATGGATCAAGGCCGATAAGGGTTATTTGGAGCTGCAAACATGGGATAAAAAGCATGTTATTGTGAATAGCCTGAAAAACATTCTTGAAAATCTTGACCCCAACCAATTCAAAAGAATCCACAAAAGCACCATCGTCAATCTACTGATGATCAAATCGTTCAAGTCCAGAAACAATGGGGATTATAACCTTATCCTAAACGACGGCTCTTCAGTCCGTTTGAGCAGAAACTACGTTAAGCCCATAAAGGAGCTTATGTTTTAATCCGGATTCCAAGACTTGGAATTCGGATTTACCTCCACTTATAGGACGTTATACACAGCTTGGCTCTTCCACCCCAACCAGCAGCCTTGGACAAACGTTTTTAAAAGCACATTCACACTTATGTTCGGACCTTATGAAAACATTGTCTTTAATTATCGCTATTTCTTTGTTGGCTTGTGGAAATGGAAACCATGATTCCCATCAAACAGATTATCGGCTGGTAGGTGGGCCTTGTGAAGGCTGTGAGGCCATCTTTGAATATGGCAACAGGGAATTGAACAGCGTTGACACCTTGGCCGACTTTGAAACTGCTGAACCGGGCCTGATGATCAGCGGAACGGTCTATGGGAAAGGAGGCAAAAAACCTGCCCTGGATGTTATTCTTTACATCTACCATACTGACCAAAAGGGAGTTTATCCCACCCGTGGAGATGAAAAAGGCTGGGCAAAAAGGCACGGCTATTTACGGGGATGGGTCAAAACAGATGCGTCGGGTCAATACAAATTTTACACCCAAGAGCCCCAAGCCTATCCGACAAGGTCAGTTCCCCAACACATCCACCTTACTGTGCTGGAACCAAATGGAAGATACTACTATTTGGAGGATTATCTCTTCCAAGATGATCCCTTACTAAAAGAAGGCGAAATTAAGCGACCCCATCCCCGGGGAGGGGAAGGATTTGTTGTCGATCCCGTGCAGCAGGGCAACTTGTCGGTTATATCCAGGGACATTGAATTAGGAAAAAACATTCCCGGTTACGATCAGTAAGTCGGCTTTTACTCCCTTATCATATATAGGTTGATCCTCCCGGAAGGAATATAGATCAAATTATTACCTACATCTCATTCCTAACGAACATTCGAAAATAGACCTCAGCTTTGAGTCCTCCGTGGTTAAGCTCACGTGTCGGTTAATTACAAATCATACCTATTTACTTTGTTCTCCTATATGAATTAAAGAGAGTGCTGAATTTGCTTGTGTTAGCATAATTTTTCCATTAATTTCTATCCATACTTTGTCACTTTTTTGCTTCAGGTCAAAAAAGTGACCAAAAAACCCCGCCGCTATGCATCTATTTGGCTAAAATTAATGCCCTCCCTCATGCAGGCAAACTCCTCCTTTTTAGCTGCCAATAACCTTTTTGATCAGCATTTCGTTAGACAAGCCTGCCTTCTGGCTTACCCACTTCTTTAATTTCTTAACGCCCAATACCTGCAAGGCGGATCTTCCTATAGGAGTGCGTGATATTAGAAAGATTTTATCCCATGTGATTTTGGTTATATAATTTAACTAAACAATTTTATGTAGAGCCATTAATTATCTTCTCTTCTGGATTCATTAATTTTCTGCTAGGAGGATAAAATCCAATAATGGAAAATAAAAACCCAAATAAACAGACCAGCAGGGCTGATCCTGTTTATTCAGGCTTTTTCTACTTTTAACTCTGCGCTTAACTGCGAAATCAGCGGGAAATCATTTATTTCATTAGGAACCACATTTTACAGGCAATCTTAAAACCTCTACGATTCTCCCAAAAAGAAAATCCGTGTAAACTTGTCCGCCGGGGCGGATTCGTGGACTGCCTTCCTGAAATTTGTACTATGGGTATACTTCCTGAAAGCCAGATTACTTCTTCAGAAAATCCAATAAGATCTTGTTAAGCTCTTCCCTATGGGTCAGGGTAAATCCATGGGGAGCCCCTGCTACCACGTGATACTCATTATCAGCAATCCCTTTGGCAGCCTGATCAGCCGAGGTTTTGATCGGCACAATATTGTCGGCATCGCCATGTACAATGAGCGTAGGCACGGTAACATTTTTAAGCTCTGAACGAAAATCAGTTCCTGCCCAGGATTCCGCTGCCTTGATAGTAGCTATCGGAGAAGCATGTGAAGCGATCGAAAAATCGTATTCTAGATGCCCCTCGGTCATTCGGTCTTTGTTATCCTCATAATTATAGAAGTTACGATGGAAATCCTTCAAAAAACCTATCCGGTTGGTCTTTAGGGCATCCAAAATCTGACCGAGCACCTCTTGGGGCACTCCATCAGGATTGTCCTCCTTATGCGCCACCAAAGGAATAATGGACCCGATCAATGCGGCCTTAGCAATGCGGTCTGCCCCATACTTTGTCAAATACCGTACTACCTCTCCCCCTCCCATGCTAAAGCCTACGATCACGGCCTCTTTGAGGTCCAGCTGCTGGATGATTTCGTGAAGGTCGCTGGCCAGACTCGAGTAGTCATAGTTTTCCCAAGGCTGGGAGGACAAGCCAAAACCTCTACGGTCGTAGGCTACTACCCTGTACCCCGCTTCGACGAGGGTCCTGATTTGGCCTTCCCAAGCCTGGTGGCTGAGGGGCCATCCATGAATCAAAATAACCGGCTGCCCTGTTCCATAGTCCTTGTAATAAAGATCAACCGGTTCCTCTCCTTGTTTGTTGGTTAAAAATGGCATAGCTGTTCGTTTTAGTAATGATAAAATACTTGAATCACCAATTTACGAATGATGAAATGGAATTCGCGTATCTTCTGAGCAATATAATCCAAGGCTTTTTCGGTCCAGACAATAATGCCTTGTCCGTGAAATTCTCAGAAGTCCCTAACTCCTCTTTTTGGGAAAATAGGCAGCATTTCTTTGAGGTGCTGCGAAAATACCATCCCACATTTACAATGCCTGCTACTACAATTCATCTTTTAGGTTTCATAGAATAAAATTTTTCCCTTGCACCTTATCTTTTCCTGGCCTACCTTTGCAGCGATTTGCAAAAAGCATTCTCCATAGCGCTGATTTGGGTATTGCTGCTGCCTACGCTCAACAGGCTCAGCATCGTGATCGATTTTGAAATCAACCAGGATTTCATTGCAGAAGTCCTTTGTATCAAAAAAGAGGAGCCGATGACGGTTTGTAACGGGAAGTGTTTTTTGACCAATGAACTGAAAGCCCAGGATGAAAAGGAACAGCAACAGGCTCCCAATTCCCTGAAACAAAAATTAGAGGTATTTTGCCAGGAGAAGTTCAGCGTTAAAAGTCCGGACTTTAGCGCAATGGAAACTTCAACGGCATGGTCATCTTACGCCAAAGTTTTTATTCCTTCCAGCCATCTGGACAGGATTTTCCACCCTCCCAAGTACTCTTAAGTTAATTTCTTCAGCAGCCTTTTTCACGCGCCATCCGATGGATAGCGAAATATAACGCTATGTATAAAAAATAGGCATGGCCCTATTAGCGCTGCTTTCCACTTTCTCCATTTCCTATTTATTAAACTTAAGAGATGAAAACCATTTTCTTATCTCTGGCCATGTTATGCCTGATGGCCAGCACTAGGGCACAGTCCACCGTTTCCGGAACGGTGACGGATGCTGAATCCGGCGTGCCCCTTTCTTTTGTAAGTATTTATAATTTGAACACCGGTCAAGGTGCCACCACTGATCATATGGGGCATTTTAGCCTAAAAGCAGCTGAAAACAAGGACAGCCTGCGCATATCCTATGTGGGCTATGAAGAGGTATATCTCATGGCTAAAAACACCCTTTCTGTACGTCTTATCACTTCTTCATTGGCATTGGATGAAGTAGTGGTAAGTATCAACCGTGAGCAGGAAAGGCGAACCGAAGCCCCCGTGGCCATTTCTTCTATATCCAACAGGACCATAGAGGAAAATAAGCCAACCACCATTGACCAAATCCTCAACCAGACTCCCGGGGTAAACATGGTGGATCTGGGCAGCGAGCAGCACACCATGAGCATCAGAAGACCGATAGACTATGGTGCCTCTTATCTCTATCTTGAGGATGGTATTCCCATCAGGACATCCGGGGTATTTAACCACAATGCCTTATTGGAGATCAACATGGCCAATACCGACCGGGTAGAAATCATCCGGGGCCCGGCTTCCTACATGTACGGTAGTGAGGCCATCGGTGGGGCGGTCAACTTTATCAGTAAGAGGGCATCCCTGAAACCAACCGCGGGCATCAGCCTTCAGGGCAGTGATATCGGCTATAGACGCTCTGACTTTTATGCCTCAGGCACCGTAAAGGACAAATTGGGCCTCAGGGTAGCGGGCTATTATGCCAACCAAAAAGATGGGGTGGTCTCCTACTCTGACTTTGACAAACTGGCCCTTAGCCTGTCCGCCAATTATTACCTTTCCGAAAACACCTCCTTGAAGTGGAGCAACACCCTGATCGATTATTATGCGGACATGTCCGGATCGCTGGACAGTGCGGATTTCTACAGCGAGTCTTATGGTTCCAACCAGACCTTTACCAACCGGAAGGTAAATGCCTATAGGACCAAACTGGCTTTGGACCATTATTGGAACGATGGGGCCAAAACCAATATAACGGGGTACTTTAGAAAAAACGCTATCCAGCAGAACCCTTCCTACCGTGTTGCCGATGATTATAAACCTTGGACACAATCCGGTGATCCTAACCTGGCACATGGAGAAATCAATGAAAACAGTTTCAACAGTATCGGCCTGATCGCACAGCACAAACAGGATTTCAATTGGCTCAATACCCAATTGATTGCCGGTGCCAGTGTTGACTACAGTCCCAACAGTTATGTGGCCAATTATATCCGTATCCATAAGAACGATGAGGGCACTTATGATTCCTTTACCGAAACGGACAGTTTATTAGTGGACTACAAGGCTGATTTACTGAATTTTGCTGGATATACGCAGGTAAAGCTACAGCCTTGGCAGGGACTGAACATCATAGGTGCTTTACGTTTTGACCAGTTCAACTACCAGTTTGACAACCATTTGGGAAGCAATGCTTACACTGCCGTTCTTGACGGAAAAAACAACTTTAACCGCTTTACGCCAAAGCTGGGCATTACTTATGAAGTGGCGGCAAACAAGGGAATCTATGCCAACTTCAGCCAGGGATTTGTGCCTCCCCAAGTGACAGAGTTATATCGAGGAAACGAAATCCCCACACTCAAACCTGTCTATTATGATAATATAGAATTGGGAGGCTGGATGTCTATTTTCGAGAACAAAGCCAAATTGGAGCTTAGCCTGTACAAAATGGATGGACTCAACGAACTGATTTCGGTACTTCAGGATGATGGCACCACGCAACTTCAAAATGCTGGAAAAACCACCCATCAGGGCATCGAATACGGGATCAATGTTCTTGCCCACAAGGACGTTAAAATCAGGATTAGCGGCACCAACGCCCTTCACAAATTCGTGGAGTTTGAGGAATCAGGTAATGATTATTCAGACCTTAAAATGCCCCAGGCACCGGAATGGATTGCCAATGCGCAAGTGACGTACACCCCCCATTATCTGGATGGCTTCAGGGCAAGCGTGGAATGGCAACATATAGACGATTACTTCATGGACCAACAAAACCTCAAAACCTATTCGGGATACGATATTTTCAATGTTCGCATGGGATATGAATGGAAGTCTTTTGAGGTTTGGACCAATATCATCAATGCCACAGACCAGCTTTATGCCACGGTAGCCAGAGCCACTGCATGGGGACAAACCTATTCATTGGGTAAGCCCCGCAACTTCAATATAGGCATAGCTTATCATTTGCACAGCAAGTAATCTGTCAAACATAAAAAAGGGAATAGCTCATTGGACAAATAAATCAAATTTCGGCTTTGTTTAGGTAATTGGCCCAAACTGGCCATTGATTACTAGATCCCAGATGGCCAGGATGGAAAGTAGTAATCTCCTTTAATCCGGACGATGGGCAAACTAATTTGAGCTGTGTGACTAACCATAGGAGACACCTGTGGTTAGTCAAATTCCCACCTTTAGAAGATTGATATGGCTTAGCCTAAGGCAAAGGGGCTGTCTCATAAGTAGATTTATCCGATTCTTACACAAATAATATTTCGTTGTAGTCATGGCAGGCAGTGAAGATAGGGGCCGCCCCAAAGGGGCAATTTTATAAAAGCCTGGGGTGGCAGCCCCAGGCAAAGGTATCCCACAAGGGTCATGTTTTGGCCGAATAAATATCAATAGAGCATATAACTTGCCGCCAAAACCCCTAGAATTTATCCAAGGCCAATGGGGAAGACCATTTTCGGCTAATACCTTTGCCAGTTTTGAAATCCCCCTAATTCCAGAAACCACTAAACTTTAAAGCGATATCTTATAAGAAAAAATATAAAATCCATGAAAAAAAATCTCTATAACTGGATCTGGAAATGGCATTTTATCGGGGGGCTGATCAGCCTCCCGGTAATCCTTATTTTGGCCATTACCGGCACAATTTACCTGTTTAAGGAGGATTATGAGCAGCCCATCAAAGAAAAGTTGCTATCAGTTTCAGCGCTTGGCGAACCCTTATCTTACCAAAGACAATGGGAAATCGCTAAAGAAAACTGGGACAGGAAACCCAATGCAATGGAATTACCCGCCTCCCAGACTGAAGCCACAGCCTTCGTTTCCGGGATGTTCAGCCATAAATCGAGCCTGTTCGTTGACCCCTATTCAGGAAAAGTAAACGGTACTTTCCAACTGGACCAATCGGATATGCACCAGGTGCGAAAACTGCATGGTGAGCTGTTGATGGGAGGCTTCGGGACCAAAATAGTCGAACTTACAGCTTCCTGGATGGTGGTTTTGATCCTAACCGGGCTTTTTGTGTTTTGGCCAAGAGGAAGAGGCTGGAGAGGATTTTTCACCATTCGCACCAAGGGCAACAAGCGTATTTTCTATCGTGACCTTCATGCAGTAACCGGCTTTTGGTTTTCTATCCTGCTCCTTTTGATCTTGGCAGGGGGCCTACCCTGGACGGATGTTTTCGGATCCGGCTACCAATGGGTTCAAAAGCAAACCGACACCGGCTTTCCCGCTGCCTGGCAGGGAAGGTCCATAAATTCGGAAGTAAAGGGGCAGCCCTTGTCTTTGGATGATATGGTCAATGAAGCCGAAAAGCTTCAGTTAAAAGGTCAAGTGAGCATAGGCCTACCCAAAGATGAAAAAGGGGTATATACCATTTCCAACCAGACCAGTGATGTTGACAAAATGGTCGTTTACCATTTTGATCAGTATTCGGGTGAACTGCTTTATCATGGTACCTGGGACGATATCGGTGTACTAATGAAAAGCAGGTTATGGGTCATGGCCTTTCATCAGGGTGAATTTGGATGGTGGAACTGGATGTTGGTTTTGCTGACGGCATTGGCCCTGGTGGTCATGAGCCTTTCCGCTATCATCTCCTACGTCAAAAGGAAGAAAAAGGGCGAATGGGGCATTCCCGATATCCCTCAAAACTTTTCGCTGGGCAAAGGTATCGCGGTACTGGTAATCGTTTTAGGGCTGCTATTGCCTCTTTTTGGAATGAATTTAATCTTGATCTATCTATTTGAAAAGACGAAAGTTATATTCTATACCAAAAATACTGTCCAAATAACCGATTAAAATAATATTGACCACTGATGAACGGCGATGAACACAGCTAAGAATAAACAGACAAATATTGGCTCTTTAATGCCTGTGTTTATCCTATTCATCTGTGGTCAACAATTGCATAACTACAGTCGCCATAGAAATCAACCAAAACTATGAGGAGCATTTTGGAATAAATTACCCTCTTTGTATGGGCGTTAATCTGTGTTCCTCTGTGGATAATAAATGCTGTCACATGAGCTACCATCGCCACTGAAAATAATTATTTCAAAATGGATAAATTGGAATATCATAGGCCTCGTTTAACACCAATTTATCCGTGTCAATCTGTGTTCATCCGTGGACAATTTAGCCTCATTATGAACAGGAATTTCTTCAAAGGACATAAACCCTGCTCCCTCTTTTTCCGTGTATAACTTTTAAGGATTTTCGCACTGTTTTACGTTTAAATGTCATCAAATACCAAACATATTGAGTTACCAAAAAATGGAGACAAAAGTACCGGAGAAAATGTTCCTTTTTCCCCTGTTTGCTATTTGAATGATTCGGAGATCAACCCCGATTACCACTATTTTACTCCCAAAAAAATCAGTAAACCAGGCTCAAAAGGTCTTGTCAAAAAACAACAAGAGACAAGTAAAGACCAATAGGCACCTTTTATTTTTTCATCAAACCATTTCTTACCATGAGCAAATTCAATTCATCCAATGGATCAGTACTTCAGCTTCCTTTCCTAAAATCCGGGAAAGAAATCCTACTGCTCTTCTCCTGTAACAAAGCCTTTATTCATTAACTCTCCACCGTGATGGCCTCATGTTGGAGAGCAAACTTCCACTCGCTTCCGCAAGATGATTGTCAACAGTTATTACTATTTATTTTCATTAAAAATCCTTGCTTTGACTGTACGGTCATGTGCAAAATAAAAAGTGACTGATTGCAATAGCGGACTGATCCATATGAAAAGAATTTTTCATGGAGAATCTATTTCTATTCTTTAAACATGCATGGCGTTTCCCTCGAAGGGTAAAAAGAGGACAGCTATGTCAAAATCTTTATTATCATGAAACCATTGATTAAAATCTCAGACTATAATGTACTTAAAGACATCATCCGATCCGGTAAATCCAACGGCTTTCAGATCGACTTGAACCAGTTGGAGGCAGAACTCAAAAATTGCCAGATTGTGGAAGACAAGGATGTTCCTCAAAAGGTTGTCAGCATCGGTTCTACTGTACAAGTAGAGGACTTAGTTTCCAAGCATATCATCAATGCCACCATTGTACATCCCTCAAAAAGCAATATCAAAGAAGGAAAAATATCCATATTGGCCCCGCTTTCTGTTGCCCTGTTGGGGTTTAAAGAGGGACATACCCTGAAATGGAAAATGCCTTCAGGGGAAAAAGAATTGAAAATTGTCAGTGTTTTAAACAGCTAAATAAAAACTCGGAAAACAAGCGGTATTCCTTGGTCGTCTTGTACTTATCTATAGATTTACACGGGGTGGTTAATATTTTCATAATAATTCACCTTCCCCATTTTAATTCAAGTCAATTTCACTATATTAATTGTGAAATTAGTTTAGTTAAAAAGTCAAAGCACGAATCCAAAATAACCGATACTACAAACCCGTACTGATTGTAAACTAAATGCTTGGTAACTGAACGCAAACGTTGCTAACCCTATTCAGAAAAAGACCCATTTCCGATAAACCGTCCCCTCAAAAGGACGGTTTTGCTTTTTCTGCCCCATTGCACTTCTTGAATCCATTTTTTATACCTTTGAAGGCAAATAAACAGTACTGCCTTGTCTTTCGATCCCTTTAAAATTCAGTTGCCTGTGGTGGACATCATTCCGCAGGTGAAGGAACTGCTAAAAAGTAATAATACCCTGATCCTGCATGCCCCTCCCGGCGCAGGTAAAAGTACCCTGGTACCTTTGGCCCTAAAAGAGGAGGAATGGCTGCAGGGCAAAAAAATATTGATGCTGGAGCCCAGAAGACTGGCGGCAAAGTCCATTGCCAATCGGATGGCCGATCTTTTGGGAGAAAAGGTTGGAGAAAATGTGGGCTACCGGATCAGGTTTGAAAGCAGGGCAACCAAAGATACCCAGATAGAAGTACTGACTGAAGGAATCATGACCAGAATGATCCATCATGACAATGGATTGGAGGACGTGGGTATGGTGATCTTTGACGAATTTCATGAAAGGAATATCCACGCCGATGTAGCCATGGCGCTCTGTCGTGAGATCCAACAAATTCTAAGGCCTGATCTTAGGATACTGGTCATGTCCGCAACACTGGACATGCCACAACTTTCCAGGCTGTTGAACGCGCCAATAGCTGAAAGCTTGGGTAAACAATATCCAGTAGATATTATTCATGTTCAGGATTCGGATATTTGGACATTGCCGGAATTGATGGCCCAAACTATACGGAAAGCTTCCAATGAAAAACAGGGTGACATACTGGCTTTTCTTCCCGGCCAAATGGAAATAAAAAAAACGGCTGCTCTCCTAAAATCAGCTTTGCCTGAAATGGCCATTTATCCGCTCTATGGTCAGCTGAGTCCACAAAAGCAGCAACAGGCCATACTTCCCCATCCAGAAGGCAAACGGAAAGTGGTTTTGGCCACTTCCATCGCCGAAACCAGCTTGACCATAGAAGGCATCAGCATCGTGGTGGACTCAGGGTTTGGAAGAACCTCGAAGTTTGACCCGCGTTCAGGTCTATCCCATTTGGAAACCGTAAAGATCTCCAAAGATTCTGCAGCACAAAGGGCTGGGCGTGCAGGTAGATTGGGGCCCGGCACCTGTTATCGCTTATGGACCAAAGCAACGGATGATCGTTTGGCGGATTTCAGGGTCCCTGAGATATTAGAAGCAGACCTGAGTGCCCTCTGCCTGGACCTGGTCCAATGGGGCATTGAGGACATTCCCCAAATGACCTGGCTCACTCCTCCTCCATCCGGCACGCTGACACAGGCCCAAGAGCTTTTAGAGCAACTTGGAGCCATTGAGGACAATAAACTCACCAGGCATGGGGAGCAACTTAGGGAACTTCCCTGCCATCCCCGTATTGCCCACATGTTGTTGATGGCCAAGGAAGAAGGAAACTTGGCACTGGCCACCGACATCGCTGCCATTTTAGAAGAAAAAGACCCTCTTGGAAAAGAAGAAGGTACGGATATCAACCTGAGGATCGAAGCATTGAGAAGGCACCGCGGCATCAACAAACAAGGCAGAGGCTTTGACAGGATTGAAAAGGTGGCTGCCAATTACCGTAAACTCTTCCGGATAGAGCAGGACAACTCGCCCTTTGATCCCTTTGAATCGGGTTTAATCCTGACTTATGCCTATCCGGAAAGGATTGCGCATGCAAGGCCTGGAAACAATGCCCAGTTCAAGATGACCAATGGCAAAATTGCGATGATGCATCATAAGGATGATCTTGCCCATGAAGCTTGGCTGAGCATTGCCCATGTGGATGCCAGGGATGGCCTGGGAAAGATCTTTATGGCCGCACCATTAAACCCAAAAGACCTGGCTTTTATGGTCAAAGAAAAAGAAATGGCTACTTGGGATACCAAAAAGGGCGGATTTATTGCGGAAAAACAATGGAGGATCGGCCATATAATATTGCAGTCCAAACCGATTCATAGTATCGATCCGACATTGAAGACCCAAGCCATTTCCAAAGCGATACAGGAAGAAGGTGAAAGGTTGTTGGATTTCAATGACAAAGTGGAGCAATGGCAAAACCGTATTGACAGTCTGAGGGTTTGGAACCCCGAGCAGGGATGGCCAGATGTAAAGACCTCTGCTTTACTAAAAAATCCCCAATGGATTGCTCCATACTTGACCAATATTCAAACTGCAGAACAGCTCAGAAAACTCAATTTGCTGGACATCCTGCAACATAGCCTTTCTTATGAGCAGCAACTAGAACTGGAAAGACTTGTACCGGAAAAGATAAAAGTCCCCAGTGGTTCTTCCATTAAAATACACTATCAAAAAGACGGAGAACCGCCTGTGCTGGCAGTCCGCCTTCAAGAGGTATTTGGCCTGTTGGATACCCCCAAGTTAAATGAAGGGAAGAATGGATTGATAATGCATCTGCTTTCCCCAGGCTTCAAGCCCGTCCAAGTAACCAGCGACCTCAGGAGTTTTTGGGATAACACTTATTTTGAGGTCAAGAAAGAACTGAAAAGGCGTTATCCAAAACACCATTGGCCTGAAGATCCTTTGGCATCTGAAGCCGTAAGAGGGGTGAAAAGAAAATAAAGCTAGGGCAAAAACTGAAGAAAATTTATAGAAAATGTGGTTCGATATGATTTGCAGTGGCTAAACTTGATAAAACATCCAGTTGCAGATCTCTTCTGTATGGTTGATGGGAGATGGATTTTCAGTAAGCTTTTCAAGGTGACAAAAAGTCCCGGTAGCTATTCGGAACGGAAACTCGCTGGCATTATGAATAGTTTTGGCGGCTAATTCCTAGAACGATTGTTGGTGCGGCCCGGGGTTAATCATATAGCCCCCTGCCGCGGCAAGTGCTCCTGTTATTGTTTTTTTAATGATGGTATCTAGCCCTGTAAAGGCCAAACATTAATAACCCTGTGTGCGAACCCAGGGCCAGAAGTGTCTAATTTGCCCGCTCCCTAACCCAAAATAGCATTAGGTCACTGAGCGTGTCGAAGTGAGCTGCTTTTCATGTTAATTGTGATAAATCTTTACCTACCGATAGCCATCGGTAAAGGGCCTTTTTGAGCATCAAATCATTTAGACCTTCTTAATAACTTAAATTTTTATGCCCATAGTAATCCATATAGAGCCAAGAAAATGCCTTGGATCAGCTGAAACAAAAGTAAAAATAAGTCGGAAGCAATTAGTTATCCTCCCCTTTTTTATTGAACTTTGGTTAATTAAACAAAGCACATTTCCCTCACGTTTTCTTTAAAACTGATCCAAACTTCATTTATAGCTGAATACGAACCATTTATCTATTAATTATTTTGTTAAAGTTTTAAATTAAGCGGGGGTGCTTGATTGTCGGAACTAAACAAAATATATGGCAAGATCGAATAACAGCTTCATTAAAAAACAAAAAGCGGACAGGAAAGCAAAAAAGAAAAAAGAGAAATTAGAAAACCGTTTGGAGAAGAAGAAGCAGGAAACCAGTGGCAAACTGGAGGACATGATTGCTTACGTGGACGAATTTGGAAATATAACGGATACTCCCCCTGAGCCACCTACAGAGAAGGACGATAAGAAGAAAAATGAGCATGGTCGCCATCGTCCGCAATCCCGAAGGGATGCTGACTCCAGGGATCAATAGTGCCCTCCTGATCCAAAAATCATAAAAGCAATGCCATTACATACTTATCATGTAATGGCATTATTTTTTTAGTGCCCTTGCTCATCGGGATTTGCAATGTTGATGGTCGGGATTTGAAATCCCGACCTAACCATCTCTATAATTTAAAATCCCCAAATCTACTTTTCCTTTTTCGGAGGCGTGATCATAATATGGGCTCGATGGGTTCCCGGATCCATGATCCAGGGCATGCCAGGAGCCTCAGGCTTTAAGGGCAGGCCGGTGCTTTCCACTGTGGCATAGGGGATATAGACCACATACCGGAAATGGCCATTTTTCACTTCTCCGCTAACAAAATTTACATCTTCTTGATCCGCTGTAAACACAAAAAGCGTGGCCCCATCATCCGGCATTTTAAGCTTTCCGCTTTTGACCTCCTCTTCTCTAATCTCAAAAATCTCATCGAAATTTTTTCCTTGCTTGCGCAAGTACCTGCCCCTTTCCATAAAAGGCTGTAGCTCCTTATGGTAGCAGGACACATTCAGGCCTTCTTTCTGGGGATCATCCCCTATGCAGATCAGCTCATTACTTCCAGCCCGTAACAAAAACAACTCCCCTTTTTCATCATACCCGTATACGGTGGCCCCTTCCCGACCATCCTCAGGTGCTGCCAACAGGGCCAATTTCACCTGAATTTCCTCAGAGGGCATGCTGTTTTGTCCAAAGCAAATAGGCCCAATAGTAAGCATTAAAAGACTTAGGAACAGCGTTTTCATGGCAATGGGATTCTTGGTTGACAATAAGACAATTTACCAATCTTTTGGGCCAAATCATACTGTCAGTAATATAAGGAAGATGCCTTTATGCATACCCCATTCACTACGCTAAAAACCTTTATACCCTCTGACCTGAATAAAAACTGTTAACGGAACATTGCCTGTCCATCAATCTTCTTCCTCTTCAAACATTCCTTTCAGGTCAGCTAAAATCTCCTCTACCTCCTCCTTTTTGATCTCAAAAGTTTCGTCCTGCTTGCTGTTATTTTGATAGTGATTCCAGTGCTTTTCGGCTTTGCGAATCACCCGAGGGGTAATGTCAAATTCGGTATAGTCCAGGTATTCCTTGGCCAAAAAAGAGGCCTTAAAATTCCCAAATAGGTAAATCCTGAGCACATCCACAAACTTTGAACTCAGGTCAAACCCTTCAAGCGCTTGCACAAATGTCCCGTTCTTCATTTTATTTTTGCGATCATGAATGACCTCCAGTAGTGGTTCCAGCGCATCCTGATTATCCTCCATTGCGGACAATGCCCTGGCTGCCAGATAGGCACTTTCTATATCCTCGCCTTTCAATACAACCAGCAATTTGTTGAGTACTTCCTCCCCACCGATTTCTGCCAACTGATCTGCAAAAGTATACGCTTCTTCCTCTTGCTTATCACACATTTTTTGGATTAAAAGGTCAATATTTGCCGCCATGTTTGTTCATTTTTTCAGTACTTTGACAAAGATAATTGGATATTCTGCAAGCCTGCTTATAAATTTCAAATTCCTCTACATGGAAGAAAAATTAATCTCTGCACCTCACTGTGAAAAATTGTTGGAAAAACTCCGGCCCTTTCCGTATGAGCAGGAACATGACCAACAGAAAAATACCTTAACCTTTTTTGAGCAATCTGAAAAAATACTGCAAATCAGGCTTCCTATTTACTGGAACTCTCCCAAAGACCATCATAAAAACCAGCTGGAACAAACCAATTATGTGTTGTTGATGATCCGTTCTGGTATTGCTTCAATAGGCTATTTCGAAAACGGTGAAAACATGGACCATAAGGTATTCAGGGCCTATATGGTGCGTAAAAAACAAGGCAAAAGCCAGATTAAGCATTTAAAGACCAAGGGCAAGTCCCGCGCAGGATCCCGCGTCAGACTTGCCGAGACCTTGGAGTTTTTTGAGGCCATCAATGATAGACTACAGGACTACTTTGAGAGGTTTCGGGTAGATAAGGTAGGCCTGAGTTGTGCTACGACCTTGATTCCGTATCTTTTTGGAAGTAAAGTAGAAACCCCGTTTGCCAAAGATGACAAAAGGCTTTTTAAAATCCCCAAGCATGTCGCCAGTCCTACTTATGAAGCCCTGATGGAAACCAATGACTTTATGCTGCAAGCAGAAATCAAATATAAAAATCAAGTCAAAGATGTAATCGCCCCCTTTTTAACAAAAGAAGAGCCCTTTGATGAGGGACGAGAGGAAGAAGAAGAGGATTGGTGAGACTTGAAAATTTTGGTAAAACCAGGCGCAGCTTATTCTACACCCGGTTCTTATGCTTGCACTAACTGTATTCCTCCCAAAAATCTGAAAATTCGTAAGGACTGTCATGCATGGTCCAAAGCTTGCCATCCGTAAATCGGTAAGGGCCTTCCAACTTATCCAGTTGCCCCAACTCTTCTTGACTTAAATTCAATTTGGTCGAATCATAGTTCTCCTTGATTCTTTTGGGATTTACGGATTTGGGAATCACTGCAATGCCCCTGGCCATTCCCCAAGCCAATACCACTTGGGCGGGGCTGGCTTGATGGGCCTTGGCAATGGACTGGACTTGCTCATTCTCCAATAAGACCGGCAGATCCAAACCATTCTCTCCCTTGGTCCTATATGCTGCCCCCAAGGGAGCATAGGCGGTCAAATGTATCCCTTCTTTTTGACAAAAATCCACCAAGCCTCGTTGAGGCAAAAAAGGATGCATTTCCACTTGGTTCATTTCCGGTTTTATTTTGGCAGTTTCCAGGATTTCCTCCAGCTTTTTGACCTTGAAATTTGATACGCCAATATGCCTTACTTTGCCTTTTTCCAACAGCTTTTCCATGGCCGCCCATGTTTCAGAAAGCGGAACACGCTCCAAGTCTTCAAAGTCAGCCTTTGACTCCGGAAATTCAACCCCATGCTTTAAGGCTACCGGCCAGTGGATCAAATAAAGGTCTAGATAATCCAGCTGAAGGTCTTTCAAGGTTTTTTCCAATGCAGGAAGCACATGCTCCGATCTGTGGGAATCATTCCAGCATTTGGAGGTCACCCAAATATCTTCTCTTTTGACCAGTCCATCAGAAAAAGCCTTGGCAAAGGCCTCTCCTATTTCCTTTTCGTTTTTATAGATATAGGCACAGTCAAAGTGACGATAGCCCAAAGCTATCGCTTCCAAGACTGCCTCGTAAACTTCACCAGGCTTGGAAAGCCAGGTTCCCAGTCCTAAAATGGGCATCTGGTCTCCGTTTTTAAAGGATAAGGTTTTCATATTGTTCAGTGGTTTATAACATCAAAAATCCCTTCAAAAAGAAGGTAATAAAACTACAGCTTTTTGAAGGGATAATAAAGGACAACTTCCGTCTTTTGGCTAAGAGATCTCAAAAGAAATCTTGGCATTGACGCCAAAAGAAACAATTTTATTATTCTCTACCTTGGCGTTCATATTTTCCACGTTTACCGATCGGATATTTTTAACGGTCTTAGAGGCTTCCACAACGGCATTTTTAACCGCATCATCAAAGCTGGAGCTTGAGCTTGCTATTACTTCAATTACTTTAACAATAGACATAGGAACAGTTGTTTTGGGTTTAAGAAAAGAACAAAGCTGCTTTTTAAATAGGCAGTTACACAAGTTACAAATTAAACCCGGATTATGCCCATAACAAACTTTATATCAACCCAATGTATTCCATCCCCCTTCCAAATGGACTACATGATCAAGCCCCTGCTCAAGTAGATAATTAAGCGCCTGCTCACTTCTTTTTCCAGATTGACATACGAGTAATACTTTATCCTGCGCTTTTAGTTTTTTAACGTTTTGAGCTATGCTTTGCAAAGGAATATTTACACCTCCCTTATTGAATGCTCCATACTCACTTTCTGATCTAACATCCACCATCCTTGTCTTCCAATAAGCTTCATGGGCAAGAAAAGCTTCAATGCTAATTGTTCTTTCCTCATCATTTATCTCGCAATCATAGGATTCTTCTTTCAATTGCGTTATTCGTTTATTTTCAGGGTTTTGAAAAAACGAAATGAGATTTTGACTAGTGTTCAAAGCATTCCAGATCAATAGTTTCCCGGACAAAGGCTCTCCTATTCCCGTACAAAGCTTGATGACTTCATTGGCCTGTAAAGTACCTATCATTCCCGGCAACACGCCGATTACGCCAAGCTCACTGCAGCTCGGTGAGTCAAGCGGATCGGGGGCCTCAGGGAACAGACAACGGTAAGTGGGACCTTTATCCCCCCAATTAAACACACTCACCTGCCCCTCAAATCCTAAAATAGATCCAAAGACTACTGGCTTTCCTGTCAGTACCGCAGCATCATTGATCAGATACCGCGAAGTAAAATTGTCCGTACCGTCTACGATGACATCATATTCCTTGAAAATTTCCAAGGCATTTTCGGCAGTAATAAACACCTCATGACAATGGATTTCTATGTCGGGGTTCTGCCCCTGCAGCTTCTCCATGGCCACTTGAGCCTTAGGACGCCCAATATCAGCCTCACCAAAAAGTACCTGCCTTTGCAGGTTGGAAAGTTCCACCGTATCACCGTCCACAATACCAATAGTGCCTATACCTGCAGCGGTCAAATACTGCAACACGGGGCAACCAAGGCCCCCGGCACCGATGACCAACACTTTGCTTTTGCCCAACATTTCCTGCTTTTCCCTTCCAAAACCGGGCAGGGAATGGTGGCGGCTATACCTGATATCTGCTTTAGTCTGCATATTGTAAAACAGGGTCCCAATCCTTCCATACCGGTTGGTACCCATTTTTTCGTAATAATTCAGCAATTTCCCTTGGGCTCCTCTCGTCGGAAATTTCAAATTGCTCCAAGGACTGCTTTTCCACCGCATATCCTCCGGGGTTGGTTTTGGATCCCGCACTCATGGAAGTGATTCCCAACTTGATCACATGGTTTCTGAAGTGTTCTGTCTCTCTGGTGGAAAGAGAGAGCTCCACATCCGGATCGAACAAACGGTAGGCGCAGATCAACTGAACCAGCTCAGGGTCGCTCATGGCCACCTTGGGTTCCTGGCCTCCAGAAAACGGCCGCAATCGGGGAAAAGAGATGGCGTACTTGGTTTTCCAGTACTTTCTTTCCAGATACTGCAAGTGCAAAGCGGTGTAAAAACTATCCACACGCCAATCTTCCAGGCCGATAAGCGAACCTATACCTATCTTATGAATTCCTGCCCTTCCTAAACGATCGGGAGTTTCCAGTCGATAGTCAAAATTGGATTTCTTGCCTTTGGGATGATGATGCTTATAAGTCTCTCGGTGATAGGTTTCCTGATAAACCAACACACTGTGCAAACCACTTTTGATCAAGCGCTCGTATTCATCCTGGTCTAATGGCTGAACCTCTATACTCACATTGGCAAAATGCGGCTTGATGAGCTGAATGGCATGTTCCAGATAATCCACTCCGACAGTCTTGTTCGCTTCACCGGTGACCAACAGGATATGGTCAAAGCCCATGGATTTCAAGACCTCTACCTCCATCATGATTTCTTTATCACTTAGGGTCTTCCGCCTTACTTTATTGTCCAAACTAAATCCACAGTAGGTACAAATATTCTGACATTCGTTGGAGAGATACATGGGAGCAAACAGCTGCATATTATTGCCAAAGCGCTGAAGAGTAAGCTCCCTGCTTTTAACGGCCATTCTCTCAAGGTAAGGAACAGCAGCCGGAGAGATCAGGGCCAAAAAATCATCCAGGTTTCTGGAGGACTTCGCCAAGGCTCTTTCCACATCCACTGATGAGACCTTCTGGACGGCCTCATGAATAGACTCAGGAGTATACTTTTCCAATAAGTCTTTGAAATCACTCATATGGAAAGGAATTCTGTAAGTGGGCTACTGGATTGTGCTTCTGTGCTGGAAGCTGCAGGACCGCATTCGTAGGCCATTCTCCCTGCTTCCACGGCCATTTTGAAGGCTTCAGCCATTTTTATCGGGTTTTGGGCCACCGCGATGGCCGTATTGACCAGGACAGCATCAGCACCTATCTCCATTGCTTGGGCAGCATGGGAAGGCACCCCCAAGCCTGCATCCACCACCACAGGTACCTTGCTCTGCTCGATAATGATCTTCAGGAAATCCAAGGTTCTCAAACCGTTATTGCTCCCTATGGGCGATCCCAAGGGCATCACCGCAGAAGCACCTGCTTCCTCAAGCCGCTTGCATAAAACCGGATCGGCATGGATATAGGGCAATACCACAAAACCTGCCTTGGCAAGTTCTTCGGTGGCTTTCAATGTTTCTATGGGATCCGGAAGCAAATATTTGGGATCCGGGTGGATTTCCAGTTTGATCCAGTTGGTCTCCAACGCCTCTGCTGCCAGCTGGGCCGCGAAAACGGCCTCCTTGGCGGTTCTCACACCAGAGGTATTCGGGAGAAGGTTGATCCGTTCATGAGACAAATGCGCCAACATATCATCCTCCTCATTCTTTACATCCACCCTCCTAAGGGCTACGGTCACCAGTTCGGAACCAGATACCTCCAGCGCCTCCTGCATGGAGGAATAACTTGGAAATTTGCCTGTTCCGGTAAACAACCTGGATGAAAACGTTTTATTGGCAATGGTCAGCATAATGAAATGTTTTGGTTATTTCTTGAATGATGGACTCAGGATTTTCGGCACGGTGGAGCAAGCCCGATGCGGCAATCCCGTGAAGTCCGGTTTTACTCAGCTCATGGAGGTCTTCCATTTCTATCCCCCCTATCCCCACTACGGGGATATCCTTACCTTGGAGCATCAGTTGGCCCAAAATTTCTTTGTACCCTTCCAAGCCCAAAATAGGACTGAGCTTCTTTTTTGTATTGGTAAAGCGGAAAGGCCCAAGTCCGACATAATCCGCATATTCTTCCACCTTGAGGATGTCCTCCAATGTATTTGCAGTGGCACCAATGATCAGGTCATTTCCATAGCGGTAGCGGATATCCGCTGCCTTCCGGTCTTCCTTTCCGACATGGACCCCGGCAGCCTTCACCTTATTGGCGATCTCCGGATGATCATTGATAATCAGTTGGCAGCCATGGTGATCACACACCTCTTTGGCCCCGAAGGCTGTCTGGAGGACAACGGGCTTAGGGAAAGCCTTCATGCGCAGTTGAACCCATTTCACCCCTGTGGAACAAACCCGCTTGATATCAAGGATATAATCATCCTGGTGAGCGAGGTTCGGCGTAATGTATTGAAAAGTACTGATTAACTTATTTTGCATCATGAATCTGTTGTTGGAATTGTTGGAACTGTACCAATCTTTCTTTTGTGCTTGCTTTTCCCCAAATAGCCCCTAAAACAGCTATACCGTCAAATCCCAGCTGTTTTGCCTCAACTACCTTGTCCGGGCTGATCCCGCCCAAGGCAAATAAGGAAAAACCCAACTTCCGCTTATGAGCTGCCAGCCACGCTTTCAGCTCTTCATAATTGAAAGCAGCTTGATAATTGCTTTTGGAAAGGCTGTCAAAAACAGGACTTAGAAAAGCATAATCCAACGTGCTGTTTTCAGGCTTCAACAACTCTTCAGTACCGTGAAAGGATTTGCTGGTCATAAAGGCCTGCTCGGATGGGAACTGGCGCTGCTTATAGTGGCAACCGCCAAGACCTAATGCCTGTGACATTTCCACATCTCCGTGCAGGCTGATTTTGGGGTAATATTTTTCGGGAATCTGTTTTAGCAAGTCCTCTACCTCCTTACCACTCCATTCCGGTTTACGTATATGAACTCTCAAAAGCCCCTGATCCATTAGCTGGATCAGGGTGTCTCGTTCACCTTCCGGTTTGCCTGGATCGGTAATCAGTACCATATCCATTACTGATTGAGGTAGAGCTCTCCTCCTTTTTCGGAAAATTCCTCCGCTTTTTGTTGTAGGCCCTTCTCAATGGCATCTGAATCATTCAGTCCGTTTTGGTCGGCATAATCCCTGACGTCTTGCGTGATCTTCATAGAGCAGAAATTAGGTCCGCACATACTGCAGAAATGGGCGATTTTTGCCCCCTCAGCAGGAAGTGTCTCGTCATGAAAGGCTTTTGCCGTATCAGGATCCAAGGCCAGGTTAAACTGGTCCTCCCAGCGGAACTCAAAACGGGCTTTGCTCAAGGCATCATCCCTGTACTGGGCGCCTGGATGTCCCTTGGCCAAATCTGCCGCATGGGCAGCGATTTTATAAGTGATCACGCCGTCCTTCACATCTTTCTTGTCCGGTAAGCCCAAGTGTTCTTTTGGCGTCACATAACAAAGCATGGCACAACCATACCAGCCGATCATAGCGGCTCCGATACCGGAAGTGATATGGTCATAACCCGGTGCAATGTCCGTGGTCAAAGGCCCCAGGGTATAGAAAGGCGCCTCCCCACATTCTACCAATTGCTTGTCCATATTTTCCTTGATCATGTGCATCGGGATATGGCCCGGACCTTCAATAATGGTCTGGACATCGTGTTTCCAAGCTATTTTGGTCAACTCACCCAGAGTCTCCAATTCAGCAAACTGTGCCGCGTCATTGGCATCAGCAATGGAACCGGGACGAAGCCCATCTCCCAAGGAGAAGGTCACATTATAAGCCTTCATGATCTCACAGATCTCCTCAAAGTGGGTATAGAGGAAATTCTCCTTATGGTGCGCCAGACACCATTTGGCCATAATGGAACCACCTCTTGAAACAATTCCAGTTACCCTTTTGGCAGTCATCGGAACGTACCGCAGCAACACCCCTGCATGGATGGTGAAATAATCTACTCCTTGCTCTGCCTGCTCAATCAAAGTATCCCTGAAAAGCTCCCATGTCAGGTCTTCCGCTTTACCATTTACTTTTTCCAAAGCCTGGTAAATGGGTACCGTACCGATTGGCACTGGACTGTTTCTAAGAATCCATTCCCGGGTTTCATGGATGTTTTTCCCGGTAGACAGGTCCATGATCGTATCTGCCCCCCAACGGCAGGCCCACACCGCTTTTTCCACTTCTTCTTCTATGCTCGATCCAATGGCAGAGTTACCGATATTGGCGTTGATCTTCACCAGAAAATTACGGCCGATGATCATCGGTTCTGCTTCCGGGTGGTTGATATTGGCCGGGATGACAGCACGCCCCTGGGCAATTTCGCCCCGCACAAACTCGGGAGTGATCAGCCCTTTGGGAGTGTTGGCCCCAAAACTGTTTCCCGGATGCTGCTTGGTCAGTTCTTTTTGCTCCGCTATCCTTTGGTTTTCACGGATGGCAATGTATTCCATTTCAGGCGTGACAATGCCCTTTTTGGCATAGTGCATCTGGCTGACATTTTTGCCCGCTTTAGCCTTATAAGGTTTCTTGACCAGATCAAAACGGAACTTGTCCAAGGCAGGGTTGTCCAGCCTTCTCTGTCCGTATTCAGAGGAAAGTTTATCCAGCTCTTCCACATCACCTGTGGCTGTGATCCACTCCTCTCTCAAACGGGGAAGTCCTTTTTTTACATCTATCTGTACATTAGGATCAGTATAAGGCCCGCTGGTATCATAAACGGTCACAGGGGCATTCTTTTCCACTGTCTGGTGCCTGTCCAAATGGGAAACCGTATCATTCAAAGAAATTTCGCGCATGGCCACTTTGATCGGGTGGATCTTTCCGGGCACGTAAATCTTTTGGGATTTTGGGAATGGGTCAGTAGTGATATAATTACTGATGTTCTCTTGACTAAGGTCCTTCATAGTTGTTGTGATTATCCTCCTTGAGTTGCTTTGATGATCAAAATAGTGTCGTTGTCCTTTAATTGAAAATTGTCCCATTTGGATTTTGGGACCACTTCTTGGTTGACCGCTATGGCCAGACCTCTCTCTGCTTTGATCTGTTTGGCTTGAAGTATTCCTGACAAAGTGAGGTCCCCTTCGGAATGAACCACAGGTTCGCCGTTTAGGAGAAAATTCATAAGAATTTAATTTTTGAATGAACAAAAAAACTTCAGGAATGAAGGTAATCTCTCGGAAGGACGCTTCACTTTTCCCTTCGCCCGCATTATCGGGATCAGGTTCAGAGGGTATGTCTCAGTCCCGAAAGTCTATCGGAACACCCCTAAAGTTTATTACGTGAACACAAAGTTAGGAGGATATTGGAGATTCGGAAATCATTTCAATCATTAATTGAATATAATTCATTCCCGAACCTTCTTCCTCTTTGCAAGCATAGATTATCCTTGCTATTTACCGGATTATCGAAATCAAAAAATATAGGCAAATTTAAGGTGCCCTACGAAGTTCTTTCTATCATCCCCTTCTTGTAACCTGTACAGTTCAGCATCCGGATCTCTTTCCAACACCCAATAGTAATTTAGTGTTTTCTGAAACTGAAGTCGGGCGGAAACCAGAAGATTACCATATTGCCTGTCAAACACCAGGGAAGGAACTATATCCACCCAATATCGGTCCCATCCATTTATACTTTCAAAATGAAGATAAAAAGCATCATTGTTATTGGCTATTCTTTCAAACTGGGCTCCCACTCGGTTCATATTATTGATCCAGCTGACCTCCAAAAAAATCGAATTGCTGCCCGGACCATGCCCGTACCCCATCACTTGCCCTAAATGCGTATAACCATGCCTGACATGGGGATGTGTGTACCATGTTTTGCTTTCTCTTATCGCCTTTCTAACCGTCTGTCCAGTTTGAGTCATCTCCAAATGGACTTGTACAAATTGGTTATCGTATTTTAATGGAACATATTTCAAGAAACCTAACGTAAAGGCACGATACAAGTCAGGATTAACAATAAACTCCCTCAAAGGTTTGCTGTTGCCATTGCTTCCATATTCACCATAAAACTCAAATTTTCCTTTGCTAGAAAACCACCTGAAAAAACCGGCACTTTGCTGGTGCCGCTGAGCGATAACGGGATCTTCAGTCTGGTGAAACCGCTTCCTTCCATTGAATATGGGCAGGAAGTCTCCGAAGCTTTTCATATCATTATGATACATCTGGGAGGTGCTGCTGTACCCCACAAAAAAACCCGGTATCCATTTAGGTTGATAACTTATTACCATTCCGGAAAGGTATCTCCAGTCTTCATCCCTTTTGGGAACGTATAATGGGGTATTGCCAAAAACCATCTCCGAATTGGGTGGGACAAAGCCGGAGTTCTTCAGTTTTCCTATGATCACTTGCCCTTCAAAACTGCCTATATCTGTTTGAATGGGCTTTTGTGTATTGGCCGTAAAATGCAGAAAACCAGGAGCATTATTACTCATTATCAAGGCGTTTCTTTTTGAAGGCCCCCACCAAAGATTTTCATTGGAAATCCCCAGAGAAAAGCCATTGTCAAACGTATACCTTAAACTGCTATTCCCAAGACTTACTCTACTGTATGATCCTTCTCCAAACCGTTCTGGACTATCGATCCTGTTTAAATACTGATAATAATCCTTCCAATTTTGTGACACTTCATTCGGCATACCTCTATAGGCCTTATGTTGGGCCAAAATCAGTTCAGGTTGAAACTGAAGGCTGAATTTGCCATATTCAAAATAAGCACCTGAACTTAGCAGTATTTGAAGTCCCCTATTGGGAACCATTCCTCCATTGTTTTGACCAAATGGGTAGGCAGAATTATGTTGCGTGTTGAAAATAACCGGAAGTGGCTTTACATTGATTGATGTTTTCGAGCCATTATTGCTTTCTGATACTGGATAATGCAATCCGGTTTTATAAAACACATCATTGCCTTTCCACAAATCAAATGCTTGATCAGGAACTACCGGCTTAACCATAAAGGAAAAGTCCTTTTCTGTTTCACCTAAAATCTGTTGCCTCCTAAGGTATTCTTCCATCAAAGGCGTTGAAAGTGAAACAGATTGCGCTGACACACTTTCGACAACAGAAAAAATCAAATAAGAGATGAATAATATTTTTTTCATTGAAGAAGACATTTCCGGTCCTGAATTATTTTCATTTGAGGATTTGATCCCAATCATTTTAATCTACTAGACCTTAGAACAAATAAACGGTTTTGATATTTCCTTGGAAGTTAAATACGTCCTTGCCGCTTGGAAAAGACGCATCCAGTTCCTGTAGCTGCCATTGATAATTGAAAGACTGAATAAAATTCAATTCAGAACTAATTAATAAACGATCAAACTTCCAATCCCCAAACACTCCCATTGCCAAATCAACCCATCGCTGTTCAGGAGTCATATCATTAAATCTTTTGACATAAATATCCTGATGCCTGTTCAGCCTATCCAGTCTTATTCCTAACCTTTTTACTCCCTTTACCCAAGCACCTTCAAGGGTTTGAACATTACTGGAAGGGCCGATTCCCGGGCCAAGCATTTGGCCATAATGGGTGAAACCATGTCTTACGGGGGTATGTCCTCCCCAATTGTTACCCCCAGAAATCCCATTATACCTGGCCAAAATATTGATGGATTCCTGTTGATGGAACATTTCAAAACGTGTTTGGATATGGGCTCCGTTTGAAATAGGAAAAAGCTTCCCAAATCCTATTAAAAATGCTCTGGCATGTTCAGGATTAAGCAGTACGCCCCTCCATGTGGCCTCATGATCACGTCTTCCAAATTCAAAATATACCTCCGTATTACCTTCAGGAATTACCCACCTAACAAAAACCGTTGCCTGCTGATCTCTTCCTTCTCCGTCCTTGTCAAATCCCTCTTTAGCCTTTTGAAATGGCGAAAAAATAGGGAAGTAATCCTTAAATGACTCTCCCCTGAAGGATTTGTATTGTTGATACACCCGAGATAAGCCGAAAGTTAATCCGGGAATCCACTTGGGCTGATAGCTTACTAAAATACCATTTAAGTACCTGTCTTCATCCCTGAAAGCTCTGTTGCTTGAAATATTACTTTCAAACTCAGCTCCTTTCAAATAACCCGAAATTATCTGTCCTTCAAAATAGCCCAGAAAAGTCTTCGCTGGTTTTCTTGTATTTAATGTGACATGTTCAAAACCATAGGCATTGTTTGAAAATAACAAGGCATTATAATGGCCAGGACCCCACCAAATATTTTCAGTTGATATACCCGCTGAAAAAGCACCTGCATTTAACCTTATACTGCTTTGTCCCGGTAGAATCTTGCTATAGGATGTTTCTCCAAATCGCTCCAGATATTCGGTATTATTACTTTTGATTATCCCGGTATCATAATCCCTATTTTGGGCCCAGATCACTTCGGGCTGCAACTGGACACTTAAGGGACCAGCTTCAAAATAAGCTCCTGTACTGGCATACATTTGAATCCCTCTGGTAGGAACCATTGGGCTGACTTGTGGATAAGGATGGTGACTGTTCCACCCAGTATAAAATGCAAAAGGCAACAGTTGAATACGTCCCCTTTCTTTTAAAAAACTCTTCCGGTACTTACTTACTTCTATGCTTTCATCGTCTCCCTCTGCATTGATCACCTGGTAGGCATCATCATACTCCCCTATCAACCTAGGATAAACTGGCCTCAAAGTAAACGATACGCTCGGATCAATCTCGCCTAACAGCTGGGCTCTTCTAACGTAATCATCCACCACGGAAAGTCCCACAGGAACACTTTGGGCTTTTACCCTTCCCAATAAGGCTGAAAACAAAATTAAAAATAAATATCTTCTCATTTTATTCATTCATTTTGAAACGGACCAATGACTATAACCTGTCATTTTTCTATTGTCGAAACTGAAATACCATTTAACGACCAGCTTTCATCACACATCGGATCCCCCGTATTGTCCTGAACCAACCGATCTCCAATTTTAAGCATTACATGCTGACTTTTATGAGGGATTATTTTTGTTATGATATAGCGACTGGTAAATCCCATCTCATTTTTTTTGCTACACCTACCAGGTAGATTACCGTTTATTACTCCTGTTTTAGGATTTAGGTGATTGGGATAAGCGTCAGGAAATGACTGATAAAGGCAGTACCTGGGGTTACAAATTGAATTTGAAAAAGTGGTATTTATCACTTGTTGATCATCTACCATCATGTACCAAATATCTGGTCCTCCAGGTTCTGGAAAATTACCGTCCCAGGTATCATGTAAATAAACATCCAACGTTACCCTAATGGCATTGTGTTTTGGAAGCTCAGGTAAGAAAAATTTCACTTCACCATTATTGTAAAAACCCAATACATTATCGTTCTCAAAAGTTGAAAGTATCCCATTTTCCACATTCTCTAAATTGCCATCTGAAAAATCATTTTCATAAATGACAATTTCATCAGAAAACTCCTGGTTACAAGCTTGGAAACATAATAAAACAACTACTACAACAAGTTTCCTAATGGCAACCATAATTAACTTCAGTTACTTCCACTTTGATGATTCCACCAAGCTTCATTATCGTTTAAATATTTTTATTGTTTCAGTCCTTAAAATGGAATTTATCCTAATGATATACATTCCAGACTGTAAGTTTGCAAAATTAATAACATCGACCTTTTCATCTATATTTTCTATCCTCTTTATTTCAACACCTCTAAGATCAAATACTTCAATTGAATTGATCTTTTTTGCTGCTTCATCTACAAATTCCAAATAGACATTCCCATCGGTCGGGTTGGGATAAGCTTTTTTTACGAGTGAAGGTGAAACCTTGTCAGGAATACCTGGAAGACTAGTCACCAAATCATCTCCTGTAAGTTCATAAGCTTCAATAGCCATATTGTTAAAGCGGACATTCCCAGAATCTTCAACCGTATTACCCTCAAACGCTATTTTTATTTGAAACTCCGGATTAGCCGTTATCCCCCTTATCCCTTCAAAATCCACTTCTATCAATTGATACTCTGTATCCAAGTCAAATCTGAAACCAGACATGCCTTCCGTCGTCCATTCTTCGTCTAGGGATTTTCTATAGGAAACCAGAATGGATGCTGGACCATTGTTTGTTCTTAAAACAGCTGCGGAGAATTTTGGTTTATCATAAATGGTCATAGGGGCATCCAAAATCAAATGGGCCAAATTTTCCCCAACCTGTAGAGGATTCCTGACTC
Source organism: Echinicola sediminis (assembly GCF_054777495.1). Taxonomy (NCBI): domain Bacteria; kingdom Pseudomonadati; phylum Bacteroidota; class Cytophagia; order Cytophagales; family Cyclobacteriaceae; genus Echinicola; species Echinicola sediminis. The sequence goes on from NZ_BAAHAP010000011.1 coordinate 81,090, forward strand.
TCAAACCTCTCATCTCATCCATAGAATAATGCGCGTCATCCTCTTCAGCTACAAGTCCATCAATAAAATTGATGCTCGTAGGATCATTAACCCTATCCATAATTCCTCTTGTGTCAGCACCTGGATAAGGGGATATAGCAGGGAAAAATGTCAACTTAGCTCCGGAATGGTTTCTCCTGTACGCGGGCAACACTTCTGTCAAGGCAACATCGTTCTCAATATCCGTACCAAAAAACCAAAAATAAACAGGCCTTCTTTTGACTATTGGGTCTAAAGTAAAAAAAGCCTTGATCTCTGTATCTTGGGTCAGTTCGATCTCCAACTCTTCTTTCTCTACCACTTTTCCGTTTATTATCCAATGATCAAACAGATACCCCTCTTTTGGCTTGGCGGAAACCTGGATCGGAAACTTATCAAAATAAACTCCCTCCCATGGATAGGGAACCAAATCGACACCCGGTGTTCTGGAATTCACCTCAACAGAATTGATTTTAATAAAACCGGAATTCGGTAGGGATATATCCAGCTTTACCCTGTAGGTATTGCCTACATCAAACTGTCTCTTCAGTTGATCAATAATATTATTTGGTCGCTCGGTTATAAATCCTTTAATTTCCTCTACCTCTTTTTCCCAATCTCCCTTTGAGCCCGGCTCAATCCATCGGTTAAGATGTTCATCGATTTCTGGCCCTATTTTATCCTTCATCTTTCTTAAAAGGTCTCCAGCTCTATTGGGCTTAAAGCCTGTATTTAACAGATCTAAATACCGATTGATGAAACGTTCCTTATAAATATCATGCGCTAGCAGGCTCCTAAAAACAACATTTGGCCACACCCAGTCCTCTTTACCCAACTCTCCGGTTACCCAGTCGAGGGTATTATGCTCAGCTTCATTTACATGGGATAATCCGTGATCTGTATCATATAACATCCATCTAAACCTTCCGTCTCTTCCTTTAGGTTTATCTGCAGCATAATCGGTCCTTTCCCTCCAAAAGTCGATATTATTGTGTGGCCAATCCGTATTTGCAAAATAGATTTGAGCAATCATATAATCTATATGATTGCTCAAATCTATATACCTCTCCAACTCCTTGATACTATTTTCATCGGATGGATCTAGCTTCGCCAATAAATCTAAAATCAATTTATACTGCACATCATCGCCTTCTTTTACAGTATATTGATGGGTAAGCAAATCGACATTTTCAGGATTTACACCGTACAAATTATTGAGATAATATTTATCCTGACGCTCTCTTATATTATGGATCCCCCAGTATTCTCCATTGACAAATACAATAGACGGTTCATATTCTTGAAAATCAATATCCAAATGACTTACTAACTGATGGGCAAAAGCATCCCTGAAATAGGTTTCTCCAAAATCATTTCCTGAAGCCCTCAATAGAAATCGGCGAATCTCCTTACTTTCATAATTTTTGTTATCAAAAAGCGGATAATCAATCGAATTACTTCCATAATCTGATCTGAAATAAATACGCAGCGCCTTTTGGGGAAAATGTCGGGTTATCCCGCCATGGATTCTGAGTCCTGCCCCCTCCTGAAATCCTAAGGAGCCATTTTCATCAAAATAAAAAATATCAATGGGCCTTTCCCACTCATCTCCCCGTTGAAAATAATTCCCTGTATACTGTGGTTTTGAATCACTTTCATCATAGGTATCCCCAGGAACAAACAAACCTGTTTCATCACTGAATAAGTTTTTTTCCTCGGTAATTATAGAAAACACGGGCAATGAATACCTGTTTCCACCTTCAGGAAACACAAAATAGGAAAATGACTGATAGGTGGGTTCATAACCAGCCTTAACGGCCATCGTTCTGATGACAGTTCCTTTGGCTACCTTACCCACTGGAGTTTGATATCCCCTTGCTCCTCCATGATGGGTAGTAGGGATCATGGAAAAATAATTTGCCTCTTCTGTCCTATTATTTATTTCCAAAGGACTTGTCAGTTGCTTACTTCCGGCATTTGGAAGGGAACCATCTGTGGTATAATACACAGAAGTCTCATGATCTCCCAGAGAAAATTCAACAAGCGTCTTTTTTGCATAAAAGCCCGAAGGAATCGAAGGAACAATTTTGGGTGTAAAACCTTGAATGTATTTTCCACTACCGTTACCTAAACCGGGGGTGGGCTCCTTAAAAATCACCAGCTCCTTATTTCCCTCATTTTTTCGACCGTAGGAATGATCTTTCGGAATGTCACCAAAAACAATTTCATCAATAATAACATTATTCGCATCGGTCAATACCACTTCCTCACCAGAACTGGATAAACTAAAATTGGCATGTAATTCTCCGCCTATGGCAATGTCTTTCCCTGAAGCCCAAACCAAGAGAAAACCTTTCCCCTGAATCTCCAACGAAGGAAATGTCCATTTGGACAATTCACTTTTAGCATCAGAAAGCCCATAACCCTCCAAATTTACGGGTTTATCTGTAGCGTTATATAGCTCAATCCAGTCATTGAATTCCCCTTCCTGATCCTTGTGGGTATTTTCATTCGACGACATGATTTCATTTATCACCAGGTTTTGGGCGGAAGAAAAATTAGTAGCCAGAAACAGTAAAAAGAAAGCGACGATAAGCCTTTGCTCTCTTTTTATACACTCTCCAATTTGGTTTAGCATGGTGCAAAAAGATTAATGTTAAGATTCGTCAAAAAACAAGTTTACATTTGATACTCCACTGACTTTTTTAAGTTCGTTTACCAATAAACCGCCATTTTGCTCTGATTTTAATTTAATATAATAGGATTGCTCTATTATATCCCCTTCTTCTTCCTCGCTACCTTTAAGGTTGACAATTTTATCCTTGGTACAATATTTCTTTAAAATGGGCTGAAAAGGATCATCATTGATCTTTTCTTGTTGGTAGATAACTTGTAATAAAAACTCTCTATTCGGTGGACTGGCATGATTCAACTTGGTGGTAATTAAAATGGCCAAACCTATCAAAAGCGTGCTCGAAAAAGTAACCGCATAGAGTCCTACACCTGCAGAAAGCCCTATACCTAAAGCAAAAAAGATAAACATGATATCCTGGCTGTCCTTTACCGCTGTACGAAAACGTATGATCGACATCGCTCCTACCAATCCAAAAGCCCGGGCTAAGTTATTTCCAATCACCATTATTACCAAAGCCGTAATCATGGTAAGCATAATAATGGCGTTGGTAAAAGTGGTCGAATAACTGACTCCCCTATAGGTGACCCTATATAAAATGGCTATAAAAACACCGCTCACAAGTGAAACAACCACGTTGGCAATAGCCTCTCTTACGGTAAGCGAAAATGTAAATACCTGCTGTAAATCCTGCTCCATTATTATCTTAAAAATTGCTTATTGAACTTTCAACCCCTCTGGTATATTTTGATAAAGCCTCATGACGGAGCCCAAATTCCTCTATAATTGATCTGGCCCAACTCGGCATTTTGTCTCCAAAATACTTCACTTCTAAAATAAAATAACCTGGCCAGATCGGACTCAGACCAAAATCCGAATAAAGCTTACTTAGTTTTGGTGATGACTTTTGCCTTATATCCTTATCAAAGGTTATTCGCACATCTGAATCGAATTTCCCATGATAAGCTTCCCTTCTATAAACAATCAGGGTGGCAGGGCTCAAATTATATCGTTTTATATTATAGAGAAACCTGCTCGCATTTTCAATCGCCTTCTTGTCACAGGGTGAAAACACCTCTTCAAGTCTTCCTCTTGACACCAAATAATCAACGTTGGAAAAAGGTAAAAAAGCCCTGTTTTTAAACACTCGATCTTCCAATTTCCTTTTTATTTCCAGTACCACCTTGGAATCGGCATTTTGGCTACCATACCCTCTGATTCACATTTTTTTCCGGTCTTTTAATCCATCCATCTTCTCAAAAAAAGACTCAGAATTGTGCGAATCATAATAGATACTTCTGACCGTATACTCCGGAATATTATTTTCAGCTCTATAGGCTAATTTATCAGGCCTTAGGAACGGTAGAAATCGTTCCCTTAACTCTCCAAGCCGTCCATTTGGAACCAAATATTTCTTTTCGTATCTCAGCTTCATCACCTGGAGATAATTTTTTGAAAGGACCTTTTCAGATACTCAAGTGTCGATATCTCACTTGCTACCACTTCTAACTCCGTCAATTCTCCTACATAACTCGGTTTATCGGTATTGATCTGGGCTGTCACAAAAAATACCTGTCGATTGTTCAACTTCTGAATAACATTATCTAGTTTCACCACCCTTCCTTCTAATATCTTCCTGTCTGACTTGGTATAAATAATGACCTCTTGGTCTAACTCCATAAACTCCCTGTCATAAATCTCCACTGGTGCTAATGCCATCAGACTAGAATTATCATAAACATTCAACTTCATCATGTCCGGAGTAGTGCCGGAATTTTTCATTAACACCCCACTAAATGGTGAAACTATGGTAAAATGATCTATGCGCTCTTCTATTTTCTGCATCTGGTTCTTTATCAGCTCTATTTTGGACCTGATAAGTTTCTCCTGCTCAGACTTCTCTCCCGTCCTCGCTGAGCTGAGTTCCGCTGATTTTATAAGGACTTCGTATTCCTTAAGCTTAAGTTGATTGGATAGTATTTCAATATCCTGCTTACTGATCACCGAATCTTCGTATAAATTTAAACTCCTCTCATACAATACCTCCTGTGTCCTAAAGTCCTGTTTCACCGAGTTAAGCTGTTCTTGGATGACCTCAATATCCTCTTGCTTTTGACCCGTTGTAAAAAACATCAACTCTGAATTCAACACCCCCAATTCATCTCTTAAGCCCGCCAACTTTCTCTGTTCTTCGTTAGACTCAATATAACCAATCGTATCCCCCTGGGCCACAGCACCTAACTTTTCCAGCTCATTGCTAAGCTTAAACTGTACAATGTCTCCCCTTGTGAATTCTGTTACATTATAGGATGTATTTACTCCTCTGAGATTATCCTTAACGGAAGAAACAAAATTACCGTCAACAGTTCTGGTCAGACTCCATTCCTTATGCGGCTGCATCAGCCCCTGTGAATAAATCTTATAGGTGAGGGAAATATTGTCCAAGAAGTAATATCCGCCAACCAAAACCAAGATAAAAATACTACCAAAAATAATTGGATTAATTCTATGTTTCCTCAAAATTATTGACTCTTAACATGAAACCACAAATATAATTAATAGCAAATACAAAACTAGCCA